>NZ_JAAVJL010000001.1:3147500-3447500 GCF_012863495.1 Pseudanabaena yagii GIHE-NHR1 | reverse complement strand
CAGGTCTTTGATGAAGGTTGGAGTCAACTCTTAGGCGATCGCCGCTATTACTTTGATAGCACGATGGCGAACCAAGTCCGTCAGGTGGAATCTGCCCTCGATAAGCTCACTGATATACCCGTTAGTTTTTATGCCCCCGGTCATGGTCCCATGCTACGTTACGGATTACATGAGCTGGTCAATCTCTATCGTCAATGGAGCGAAAATCAAAAGCAACAAAATATTTCTGTAGCCCTTCTCTTTGCCTCCGCCTATGGCAACACCACAACGATCGCTAATGCTCTGGCAAGGGGTATTACCAAGGCAGGGGTTTCCGTTGAGTTGATTAACTGCGAAAGTGCAGAACCAGAGGAAATTAAAGCGGCGATCGAAAAATCATCGGGCTTCCTGATTGGTTCACCGACCTTAGGCGGACATTTGCCCACCCAAGTCCAAACCGCCCTCGGTATCGTTCTCTCGACAGCTACTAAAAGCTATCAAGCAGGTGTGTTTGGTTCCTATGGTTGGAGTGGTGAAGCGGTAGATATTATTGCTGGCAAACTTAAGGACGCAGGCTATACCCTTGCTTTTGAACCAATTCGGATCAAGTTCACCCCTACCGAAGCTACTTTACAAGTTTGCGAAGAAACAGGTACGGATTTTGCTCAAGTCCTAAAGCGATCCAAAAAAGTTCGCACTACCTTAAACCCCGGAAGTACGGTTGAGCAAGCGGTTGGTCGCATTGTCGGTTCCCTCTGTGTATTGACGGTCAAGCGTGGGGAAATTTCCACGGCTATGCTTGCTTCATGGGTATCTCAGGCAACCTTTAATCCCCCCGGAATTACCGTTGCTGTAGCGAAGGATCGGGCGATCGAGTCATATATGTACGAAGGCGATCGCTTTGTCTTGAATATCCTTGAGCAGGGTAAACAACTTCGTAAACACTTCATGAAAAAATTTGCCCCCGGCGAAGATCGTTTTGCGGATGTGCAAGTGGAAGCAACGGAAGGTGGTCTGATTCTGCCCGATGGTTTGGCATATTTGGAATGCCGTGTCGCGCAAAGAATGGAATGTGGCGATCACTGGCTAGTCTATGCGATCGTTGAAAATGGCAAGTTGTTGCAATCTAACGGCTTAACAGCAATCCATCACCGCAAGACAGCTAGTAATTACTAAAAAAACGTGAGTTCAAAGGCTTTCCGCCAAGATGGTAATACGGTCAATATAGCAAATATCAGTCTAGTGACTGGAGTTTAGAAAGCATTTAAGAATGTAAGGGCGCATCAAAACAGGTATGAATACTAGACTTCATCTGTATTCATACCTGTTTTGATGCGCCAAGCCTATAATACCGATTTATCAAATGAAGAGTGGGAAATAATTGCACCAATGTTGCCAAAACCATCAAAATTGGGGAGACCACCAAAAACAGATTTTCGGGAAGTGCTGAATGGAATTTTCTACATAACCAAGAATGGTTGTACATGACAAAATCTGCCTCATGATTTGCCACCATATTCGACAGTTTACTTCCAATTCCAAAGATGGACAAGAACAGGATTTATAGCTCAAATCAATCGCCAGATCAGCGAACAAGTACGTTTATTGGAGGCTATGTTGGTTGGCGGATCGGAAAGATGTGGGACAAGATTCCCCAAATTTTTTGGGGATTGGCTGTTGGAGTAAGCATTGCGATCACTGTAATTCTATTTTGGGAATATATCTATACATCAGCTATTAGTTACGGCGATAGTTAGATTATGTTTAGGCAACAGAGAAAATTGATCCTATGGAAAACACAGAACGGATTCGTTGCCGAGTGGCAGCTTGCCGAGAAAGGATAAACGATGAAAATAATTGGAGCTTCTATTTGATAAACGATTCGGAAGTTACCTTCGATGTTGTGTTAGAGGAGATCTCTTATGAGTGGGGCGACATACCTAGCAGTCAGAAACTGGATGTATGCTTTAGCAATCTAAGTAAGCCCCAACGCACAAGCTCTGATCTGGCGTGATGACGGAGAGCTTCGCATGGATCTACTATTGCTAGTACGACTGAGCGATCGCCAAGAGCGTTTGCGGTTTGAATTTCCAAAGCTTTATCGCAAGAGCAACTTAAGTAGCTAGGCATAAGAAAACTCAAAATAAGAAGTATCAAAGCCAAGAGAATCGTAACGGGAAAGCAGAGCATCTTCGATACCCCACATTAAATAATCCTCAGAGTCAAACATTTGTCCAGAAAGATGGTCACGCTTTAAATGTAACCATTCCAATTCAATGGGATTCATCTCAGAGCAGTAAGGAGGTAACTGAAATAAAAATAAGCCCTTACGCTGCCACTCAGGAATTTTGAGTTGTACCGCCTTAGAGGTATGGGTAGAGCTATTATCTTGACCAATGACAGTAATCACACGATGACGCAGGAATAAATCCGCAGCTAAATCAGCCTGTCGATCCATGATTTCAATATATTCTTTGCTGGTGATACTACCGATGCGATAAGCAGCATCAAAACTTACTTCAGGCTCCAACACACCAATTAAACTGACGCGCTTACCTCGCAATGCTGTTTGCTCAAGACGTTTACTCTGCCCTTGCCGAATCCAACCATACGGCACAGGTGACCAACAACTAAATCCCGTCTCATCTAGATATTTCAAACAAATCTCGCCTGCTGCTGCCGCTAACTTTAAGAAATCTAAATCGGCTTGTTTTATGGCTTTAGTTTCTTGATCCTGTTTGTCTTGGTGGGAAATTCGCGCTCGTTTCCATACCCATCCCTTTTTTTTAGTAGTTTCCTAATTCGGTCGCTACTTAGGCTTACTTGTCTTTCTTCTCGTAGCTTGGTGGATAATTGCTGACTGTTGTATACCTGACCATCTTCTTCCAGACAGGTTTCTATATATTTCAGGTCTTCTTCCTGCCATTGTTTCGGTCTTCCTGTTTTGGGCAAGTCATACAACCCTTGTTCGCCATTTTGTTTCCATCTTTGGATGATTTCTCGCACTGTTTGTTCATGCCACTCGAAATAGGCGGCTATTTGGGCGACTTTCCACCCATGGCTGCTTAGTCGTATCGCTTCGGCTCTGTGTTTTACTCGTTTTCCTGTGGCTTCTTTTTGGCTAATTTCCAGCAGTCTTTTGTCTTCTTCTATACTCAGTTTTACTTTGAGGGCGGCTGGCATTTTTTTGGACGTTACTTAACTTTTTTATCTTAACTTTTCTTTGGTTTACCTACTTACCATTAGTGAAAGGGCTGGGAAAATTGGGATGGCAGGAATTTGCAGATTGCTGAGTCATATTCTATAGATACATCTATACAAGAGCCAGTAGTTATGGTGTGCGACAAATACTAGAAATGAGTATCAAAGTCGCAAACAGATGGTTGTTTCAAAGGACATCCTTTGGGCGAAATTGGTTTGTTATAGAGGTATAACCAATGCAAAAACTTTTTGCTTTTTGGCTCTGCTCTAGCTGATTGACTGACAAAAGTGGTAAGAGAAGTTGCGAGAAAGTATACAGAGATTGAATTTGAGTAAAAAAGAGGCGTATGCTGTTTTTTGAAGAAAAAGGAGCATAGGACAAATGACCCAAAACGCCTCACGTATCTATAATGAACTAATAAAATTCGGGAGTCAATACAGCCAGTGGTCAGATGTGCGCCATTTGGGAGTAATGGCGTGGATGATGGTGGGAATGATCGCCACAGGGAGTGTGAATTTAACGAAGTGGTTAAGCCATATCAACACAAAAGCATTGATCGCCCAAAGCACGCAAAGACAACTATCAAGATGGCTGAACAATCCGCGCATAAATCCAGCTAAGCTATACAGTCCAGTAATCAAAGAGTTAATCGCTAAATGGAAAGAGCCAGAAATATATCTGAGTTTTGATACCAGTCAACTGTGGGAAGAATACAGCATGATCCGATTGTGTGTAGTTCATCAGGGAAGAGCTTTACCGTTATGTTGGCGTGTAATCAAACATCGCAGTAGTAGTGTGGAGATGAGTAGCTATCAAGACATGCTCAAACGCGCATCGAAACTGTTGCCCGTGAATGTCAAAGTAGTTTTATTAGCAGACCGAGCATTTGCTAATCCAGAACTGGTGCGCTATGTGTGGGAATTAAAATGGCAATGTCGGATTCGGATCAAGGGTAATTTCTGGATATATGCCCCCAAGCATGGCTGGCAAACAGTCAAACAATTACATCTTCGTCTTGGTGAAGCTAAGTTGATCCACAATGTTAAAGTTCACAAAACTGAGTCCAAGCGTCTTACCGATGTGCATATTGCGGCGGCTTGGGAATCTGGGAGCCGAGAGTATTGGTATATTCTCAGTACTGAACCTACCACACTCCAAACTTTTTGGGAGTATGGTCTGAGATTCGATATTGAGGAGAATTTCTTGGATGATAAATCTAATGGCTTTGATTTAGAATCTTCGCGTTTACGTTCGGCTCCTGCCATTTCTCGCCTTTGTTTTGTGATAGCACTGACCACCTTGTTTTTAACGGCTCAAGGACTGGCGGTTGCTGATTCTGGCTATCGTCGTTTGGTTGATCCTCATTGGTTTCGTGGGCTTAGTTATCTCAAGATTGGCTGGAACTGGATTCACACCGCTATCACTAAAAACTGGGCTTTCTTGCCTTTCTACTCTTTTACTTCTTATCTTGACTCTCACCCTGCTATTGCTTCTCGTCGAAAACATCTTCAGAAATTATTCCGCATTGAGTTCTATGCTTCTACTCTCGACTATGCTTCATAGACTTTTGTCAGTCAATCAGCTGCTCTAGTCACTTGTGCAGTCACTAGAGCAGGTAGATAAGCTTTTAATGCTAAAACCGTAGTAATCCATAATATGTTTTTCATAACTTGGCTCTGATCGCCATCAACTAGCTATCAATATACTCATTGCCAAAAATTAGGGCAGTGATACTAAGCCCTTTTCTATGCGATCGCTTGTTCAACAAGGCAAATAGCAATTACCTAGTCTGTGCAACTCATCATGAGGGATTTGTGTCCGCAATATCACTCTGCATATCCTCGCGATCGTCTCACACCGATATGTGAATGGCAAAGTAACTAATTTCTAAACAAAAAACTGACGACGCATTTTGCGATACTCCACCTGTAAAGCATCTGATTGAACATGTAATTCGGCATTAAGGTCATAGGGGACAATCTGGGGACGTTGAGATTCCACAATCGCTTTATCTTGATTAAAAACCTTCAAGACCCGTTTACGCGCATCTGCATCCGCCCAGTTACCATTAAAAAAGCTCCGCAGATTAATCCATTTACTTACGGTTGTCTGGTCATCAATGGGAACATGAGCGTTGTAAACGAGCAATCTCCCAAATACTAAATGTACCTCTAGCACCGTAATATTAGGAAGAAAGAAAGCTGTCCGAGTTTTTACTACTGAAGGTTGCTTCGATGCCAAAAATCCCCAAATTCCTTTAGGTGGTGACGCATTGACCATTACAGTTGCGCCCGCACCAGTCGGATAATTTTCCACTGTAAACTCGGCAATTTGTGGACGCTCTTTATCGCCAAATGCACCAGCATGAACAAAAGGGACATGGGCAACATCTAAAAGATTCTCAATTACACGGCTGTAGTGGGTATGCCAAAGAAAATCTCCATGAATAGATTTGAGCTTAGCATCATCAAAGTTAGGCAATTCTGGAATTGGGATACGCTCTGATTCAGGTCTATCACCCATGAATAACCAGACCCATCCATACTTTTCTTGAGCGTCATAAACCTTAACCTTCGCTCTATAGGGTATAGGTGTATCAGGTGAATTTGCAGGAATATTTACACAGGTTCCATCTGCTTGATATTCCCAACCATGATAAGGACAAACAATACATTCACCTTTAGTCCGCCCGCCAGATAAAGCTGCGCCACGATGAGTGCATAGATCCTGCATCGCAACTATCTGCTGAGTGTCCGTGCGATAGATCACCAAATCTTGATCCAGCACTTTAATACGCTTAGGCGTAGATGTAATTTCATCTGAGAACTCAACGGCATACCAAAAATTTGTCAGCATAGATTAATCTTAGCTACTTTATTCCATAAATAACTCAGATTTAAGTATAAATCTCGAAAGTAATACTAGTATTAGAGAGTGTTTGAGAAGTTAAGCAAGACGTTTAAGGAGAAGTTGATTGACTGTCAATACATCCTCCACTGGGTGTTGCTTCTCTTCCTTCACTGACTCGATACCACTGTTGTAGTTTAGCGTTGATCTCTTGCCATGTGTTGGTAATGCGCCAATAACGAAAGTAATGATAGACAGTTTGCCATACAGGTAAGTCATGGGGCATCATTCGCCATGCACAGCCTGCGGCGTTGATGTAGAAAATGCCATTGAGTACGGCTCTAATATCTACTGTTCTTTTGCGACCTCCTGTTCCTGCGGCGGGTATCAAGTCTTTTAACAGTTCCCATTGGCTATCGGTTAAGTCTGTGGGGTATGATTTCTTTGTTGCTTCCATAGGTCTGTCTTTGTTTTTCTATATTGACAGGCTATACCTTTGGGAGCTTTTTTACACCATTTTTTATCACCAAAAACCTCTCAAACACTCTCTAATCAGATGATGCACGAGTTTTTGAATGAGAGATGATAAGATTCGCCTCAAGTTGTTAAATTTTCTGGAAGGTCATGGGCGTATGGTTCAAGAAATTGTGTTTGAGTGCTTTATTAGTCTAGATTCAGATGAAAAAGCTTTATGAGCAGGTGAAAAAACAAGTAAAACTACAGGAAGATAATGTGCGTTTTTATTGGATACCGTCTAATGTTTTGTCAAAGGCTTTAGCGATCAGTAGTGAGTTGCCAAATCTTGTAGCAATCCCTAGCTGAAACTATGCACTGGAACTTCATAGTTTCAGTTTCCCTCATCTTTTATGAAATAAGTCTACGGATTAGATAAAGCCTTAGTCTACTAGAAGCAGCAGTATGTCATAAAAATACTGCTAAAACTGCAAAAGTAAAAAATGTAGCAGAACATATTTGGAACCCCCTCTAATATCTTTGCAATCTGGTGATTGTACCTGAGTTCATGCGTGGTTCTGGCGTAGAACAACAGTCATAGGAAAGAATTACAGAGCAGTGCGATTATAATTCCCTACCACAGCACCACCTTAACAATGGTCTGCTTGAGCTAACCTTTCCATTTCTATCCACCTTTCTAATTTTATTTGTGAGATTCAAATGACTACTCAAACCTATGGTTCAATCCAACAAAAAGTTGCCAGCCGCATCCTCTCAGTACCAGTGCAGTCAGGGCTTTATGTTTCTCTGATAGCCTTGACTCTGTGGACAGTTTACTTCACTACCCATCCTGCCATTCATGACAAAGTACATTCACTTCGCCACCACACAGCGTTGGTGAATTGCCACTAGGGTAAGATTCCGCTCAGTTGTTTAGCAGTTGCAGGATAAGGCGATGTCAAAATTTAAGCGCTCAGCGCTGCTTGGTTTAATTTGTTTGTTTGGTGTGGTTTTGTGGGGATGGATAGGGTTCGCCCAAGCCCCACAACCTTCAATTCGCTTAACGACTAGCCCGATCGCCAGCCAGATGCGCCCTTTTGAAGCTGAAGCTATTCATCCCCAAAATCCTGTGCAGTTGTCCCTGCAAGCTCTGGATAGCGCAGGGCAGGCACTCAAGAACACTCAGATCCACTTGCAACTGCTAACCCCTCCTGCCACCCCTTGGTTTACGACAGATTTCCCGATCGTCGAAGGCACGACGTTGCTCGACATGACGGCTGTAGCACCTGTCGGAAAGTTGGAATGGCAACAAATGCTACCGATTCGCGGCAACTATCAACTCCAGGTGGAGGTTACACCGACTATCCCCAACTCTTTTGCCCCGATTCAGCAAACGCTAACGCTAACAGTGCCAGAAAGCTGGGTGAAATATCGTAACCTCGGTATCTTGGTGACCATTCTACTAGCTGCAGGACTGGTCGGTGGGTGGATAATTGGCAGTGGTCAACCGTTAAAACCTGGAGAAATTGCCCCGCAACGGGTGCGCTTATTACTAAATAGCGCGATTGTGGTCGCGATCGCGGCACTCCTCTGGGTCAATATCAGTGCAGAATTGCCGCCCTCGCAGGGGGCAATCGTCGCGTCTGCCCAGACAGAACATGTTCATGCCGATCACACTCATACTGAACACTCCCACACAACTTCTGAGCCGTCTGCTAAGCAGTCCGCCCAATGGGAATCCCAAGGGTTGGAAATGAAACTTTCGGGCACTAAAACGACCATGGTTGGTCAACTTACTAACCTCCAAGTAGATTTGATCGATACCAAAACCCAGCAACCTGTAACCGATGTAAATTTGCGGATCAAAGCTAAGCCGAAAGAGGATGAATGGGTGGCGTTTGCCTATCAAGGTATGCCCAACAGTGCCGGAAAATTTACTTGGCAGGAACAGTTCTTTGATGGTGCCCCCCATATTGTAGAAGTTGAGGTGACCCCTCAAGTTGGTTCTAAACGGCAGTTCCAATCCTTCCAAGTAACCCAAACTATTGATGTTGAAGGGGTTGCCCCACCTCTGTGGATTCGGTTGATTTCGCTCGCTTACCTGACCATCTGTGTCGTGGTTGGTTTGCTACTCGGGCTGTGGTTGCAGTGGCGACGGCAAGCAAACAAACGAGATTGGCAACGTCGCTTTTCCTAGAGTACTCAAAGCAAGAAATAGTCTAATGGATTAATCGGAAGAGGGGCAAGGCTCTTTGCCCGTCATATGTAAGCTGGTTCGTGTTTGGTTTGAGATACTCCTAGCAAGGGTGATTTGGGATTGCAGGCAAATCATTACAAACTCCAAAACACATGAATGATCGACATATTCTATTTGTTTGTACGAGATGTGGTAGCAGCCATAAAACCAAACAATATATGGCTAAGAGCGAGGGTGAGTGGCTGTTAGAGAAACTCCAAACTCTATATGATGACTGGGCATTGCATGATGATTTCGCGATTCAGCCAGTTGAATGTATGGGCGTTTGCGACCAAGCCTGCGCGATCGCTTTCGTTTCCCCCAAAAAGCAAACCTATCTGTTTGGAGGGTTAATAGCTGACTTAGCCAATGTTGAAGCGACTGCCAAAGCTGTGTTGACCTGTGCTGGTCAGTATCACGCTAAGCCAGATGGTCTGTTAATCTACGCCAATCGCCCCGAGCAATTAAGATCTGGGGCGATCGCCCGAATCCCGCCATACCCAAATACTACCAATTCACCGAGGTGTTGCGATAATTTGGTGAATTAAAAAACAAACCCAGTGAGGGTTTTAAAATGACAAAATGGCTGCGCCATTTTGTCATTTGGCATGAAATTTTAGGAAGGGATTAAACAAATTCTTTTCAGTGTTTATGAATCACATCACCGAAGACCAAAGCACTTAGGAACTTGCAACAAAAATATCCCACACTTGTGATATTTTGCTACATAGGACAGTGCATCATCGGAGACTTTCTAGCATCTTATTTGAACTGAGTTTTTGCAGAGTTAATTTGTTAGGGATATAGTTAGCAGATCTCGAGCCGTAGCTTGGAGAAATCGCAAGTACAAATATTTATGATCTAAGTTTTTGAGACTAAGAATTGCTCCAGCACAATGCTTAATTATCTGATATCTAGAACTTTAAATTTTCAGCCAATACTGCCTATTAATCTCTCTTTGAAATGTTGAAATGTATTTCATAGAGACAAATAGTGTATAAATTGACATTGTAAAATTCTTTAAATATTCTATTAAGTCACCATACTATAACTTCGCAATAATTGATGTGAAATAGTAGCTTTCAAGACATAATACTTTTTTGTTTCTACTATGATAACCATATGACTTTTTAGATACATAAAACGCTTCCAGAAAATAATTAATTGATTCTTATCTTAATAAGATTTGGGTTTATATCAGCATTAATTAAGAGTATTTCCTATTAGTGTAATGCTTTTGATTTGATTTTCATTGATCGTAAGTTTTTCTGACCATTTCATCATCTAAAGAGATTGGAGATAGCTCATCGTGAAAAGACGACGGTTAATTCAATATGCCAGTTTGAGTGGTTTGGGCTTGGTCTGTAGCTTAGCGCCTCAGGGCTTAGCAACCACGTTAGGTCGGTCGGAGAGCCATTCCAAAAGCACGAAGGATCTCCTAAGCTCTTTTGAGTTTGAAGTGCCGATCGTTGACCGTCGTGGTCAGGAAGTTGATCGGCAAACTCGGCAAGCCCACTTTTTTAGCACTGAGTTAGGGGAAACATCCAGCCTAACCATGGTGGCGATTCCTGAAGGAAGATTTGTGATGGGGGAAACCTCAAATGGTCAAAAATCAGCTCAGGAGTTACCTGCTCACTGGGTCGCACTGAAACCCTTTTTTATGTCTAGGTATCCAATCACCCAAGCGCAATGGCAGGCAGTCGCTCAACTGCCCCAAATCAATCGACCGTTGCTAGCCCAGCCTGCTCATTTTGTTGGGGCTGATCGCCCTGTCGAGTCCGTTTCTTGGCTAGAGGCAGTGGAGTTTTGTGATCGGCTGTCACATTACACCAGTAAGACCTACCGCCTACCTAGCGAATCCGAATGGGAATATGCCTGCCGAGCGGGTATGAGCACCCCTTTTGCAACAGGTCTTACGCTCACCTCTGAGTTAGCCAACTACAATACCCAATTTGCCTATGCGGCAGAACCCGCCGCAGCCTATCTACCCGAAACAACACCAGTTGGGAATTTCGGTTCTAATGCCTTTGGATTAAACGACATGCACGGCAATGTATGGGAATGGTGCGCCGACCATTGGCATAACGACTATAAAGGTGCTCCCACCCAAGGTCAGGTATGGATCAAGGACGGACAGTCGGCTTTGCGATCTCTTCGGGGCGGTAGTTGGGCTGATACTCCTTCGCAGGTTCGATCAGCTAGTCGATCTGGCTATCCTGCGGATGGTTTAAATCGCATGATTGGATTTCGAGTTGTGCATGTGTAGTCTAAAGGAAGTTTGACATGTCAGGATTACGTAAAATTCCCATAACGGTATTGACGGGATATCTTGGGGCTGGAAAAACCACTCTACTGAATCATATTTTGACAGCTGATCATGGTCAGAAAGTTGCTGTAATTGTGAATGAATTTGGCGAAGTCGGAATTGATCACCAACTTGTGATTGGAACCGATGAGGAAATCTTTGAGATGAATAACGGATGCATTTGTTGCACCGTCAGAGGCGACTTAATCCGAATGATTGGCAAGCTGCTAGAACGTCGTGATCAGTTTGATGTTCTAGTAATCGAAACAACTGGATTAGCCGATCCCGCTCCCGTTATTCAGTCTTTCTTTGTCGATGAGGTGCTTTATGCAGAAACAGTCCTAGATGCGGTAGTTACAGTAGTCGATGCTAAGCACATCTGGGATCACTGGGAAAGTAGTGAAGCTCAGGAGCAAATTGCATTTGCTGATGTCGTGATTTTAAATAAGATTGATTTGGTATCGCCAACCATTCTGGAAGAACTAGAAAAACGCGTGCGTGGTATGAATGCGATTGCCAAACTATATAGAACTCTGAATTGTGACATTGACCTCGATCAATTACTCGGTTTAAATGCCTTTGACCTCAAACAAGCACTGAGTATCGATCCACAGTTTTTGACAGAGGATACCCATGTACATGATTCGTCAATATCGTCCGTCTCCATTACTACTACTGGTAGTTACAGCAGTACCGAAGTTAACCGTTGGCTTTACCAACTCGTCCAAGAACAAGGTGCAGATATCTTCCGCATGAAGGGCATTTTGAATTTGGATGACGCAGATCGGCGTTTTGTCTTTCAAGGTGTCCACATGACTCTCGACGGTAGACCCGGTAAGCCGTGGAGATCTGAGGAAGTACGCCAAAACGAACTGGTGTTCATTGGTCGTAATTTGGATGAACAGATCTTAAAAGCGGATTTTCAGGCTTGTCGCCTAGAAGTCCCAGTTGAAGTCGGTGGCTAGGATCTAACTAAATCTCAATAAGTAGAGGAGGATAACTGAATGAAATTGCAGCATTATTTAGGAGGTATCGAGAATCTCGGTCCTGTGAGTGTTGAGAAGAAAGTATTTGTGGAGGAGTGGGAAAAGCGTATTTTTGGCATTCACGTCGCTATGATGGCGCTGAGTAATCACTTGGATCAGGCGATTCCCAAGTATCCAATTAAGCAGGTACCCACCAAATTCAAGGACTTTTGGACTTGGGGTCACCTACGTACAGGAGCCGAAGGCATGCAACCTTTTGACTACTTTCGGCTACGCTATTACGAAAAATGGTTAGGTGGAATCTCTGGATTTTTTATCGAGAAGGGTTATGTCACCGAGGCCGAACTCGACGCTGCTACTGCTAGTTATCTATCTAGCCCAAAGCCTACTAGCTTCACCCCACCTGCTGGGGGTAATCCAGCGATCGACACCCAAGTGATTCGCTACCTGCGGGAAGGTGATTCACCCAAGCGAGAATTGACTACCAAACCTAAATTTGCCGTTGGCAGCAAAGTTAAGGTCAAAGATCCGATTGTCGTGGATCACACTCGCCTACCGGGCCATCTCCGAGGCAAAACGGGCACCGTTTACTTAGTCTATCCAGATGCCTACACCTATTTCTTTTCTACTGGTCCAGATGGAATCGGCGAACCGATGCCTGTCTATCTTGTTGCCTTTAGTCCAGCAGATATTTGGGGAACTGCCAAGAGTGATCCAAATTCAACCTATTACGACGATCTGTTTGAAACCTATCTTGAATCCGTTTGAGGTTATCATTTTATGAGTGGATACGAGCATTTTAAGTACAGTACCGATCGAGAAGCCTACAGTGCGGCACGCGTTCACGCCTTAGAGGCGCTGCTGGTGAAGAAAGGAGTGATTACAGGTTCCACCGTCGATCAGGTTTTGAAGTACTTCAAAACAGAGATGGGACCGTTTAATGGAGCCAAGATTGTGGCGCGGGCTTGGGTTGATCCGAGCTTTAAAATGCGCTTGTTAAAAGACGCTAATGCCGCGATCGCTGAGATGAAATTCCCCCCTGGCATGTCTGGAGCCGAGGGTGAACACCTCAAGATTGTTGAAAATACGCCTACAGTCCATAACTTGATTGTCTGTACCCTATGTTCTTGCTACCCTTGGCCTACTTTGGGATTACCACCCTACTGGTTCAAAGATCCAACCTTCCGAGCCAGAGCCGTGCGCGAACCTCGTGCCGTCCTGAAAGAATTTGGCTTAGTGATCGATCCCGCCGTCGAAATTAAAGTCTGGGATAGTAGCGCCCAAATTCGTTGGTCGGTATTGCCAGAGAGACCAGAAGGCACAGCAGGCATGAGCGAAAGCCAGTTAGCGGCAATAGTTACGCCCGAATCAATGATGGGAGTTGGCAAAATTAAGGTAGCGTAACTATCGCCTAATACCTATTAGCTCGCTTTTTATCCCACCCACAACACTTATCCTCCACAAGTCATTCACTTCCATTAAAAAGTAAGCGGATGACTTGTGGAATATGGCTAAGCCGATCAACGAAAGATCAACAGTTCATCTTTCAAGCCCTCAATTGCTTAAAGGAGCAACCAATGCAAACTCAATTTGAGCATTTTGCCGCGACTAGTATGCTAGGCAGAAAGGACTCACCACCCCGATGTGATGGCGAACTGTTTTTTGAAGATTCTTGGGAAGGTCGCGCTTTTGGAATCGCGATCGCCCTCTCCAAAAAAGGTCATTACGAATGGGAAGACTTTCGACAGCAATTGATTACGTCAATTGGAGAGTGGGAGTCCTCACATGCCCTCGATGACCCAAGCTGGAACTATTATCAGCGTTGGCTTTTGGCACTAGAGCGCGTGATGCTAGAAATCAACCTGATTGATTCAGTAGAACTCGAACAACAACTGGCAGAGTTGATAACACAAGATACTTTTTATTGAGATTCATATCATCTAGCTACGAATTTCGGGAGGGAAAGCAAAGGGGGGCGACCTCAATCTGATGACGTTAGCTACTAGACTTAATCGGAAATAACTGGAAGCTTTATGTAGCAAGGCTTTTAGGAACGCTCAAAAAATAGATAAAATGCTTGTTGGGTAAAGGTTTGATAGCATTTTAGCCATTTTATTTCCGATTAAGTCTATTTTCTATGCAAATCCTATTTAAGGAAGCATGTAGAATCAGGCATTTCTAGCTTTCGTAAGACTAAATTACAGCTATTCAGATTGAGCCCCTAATCCCACTATATACTAGGATTTAGATCTTTCATTGATTTTGATTTGGATGGCAGATCCAGGGAAAACAATCATAGAACTCTTTCCCAATAGATATGATCAGCCTCATTGTAAACTTCAATTTTAAGCGATCGCAACATCTTCAGAAAGATAGAGAGATAGCCACAGGATAATTTGTTGTTAAATTTATACGAACCAGTATAAATACTCATTACTGCTCAACGTAAATTCAAGGTTTGAGGGCTTTACTTTGATTGTTGCGATATATTGAAGGGGTATCTCTGCCCGTTAGTTTAGTTGTCGTCATGCCCAAATGGTTTAATACTGCTGGTCCTTGTAAGCCTGACATTCACTACATGTTGTCAGCTACTGACCGCTTACCTGAAATCAAACAACTAATTGCTCAGGAAAACTATTTTGTGATCCATGCACCAAGGCAGGTGGGTAAGACTACAGCTATGTTGGCACTTGCTCAAGAGTTAACGGCTAGCGGTCAATATACGGCGGTTATGTTATCACTGGAAGTAGGGGCTGTATTTTCCCATGACCCAAAATTAGCAGGTCGAGCAATTTTGGATGAGTGGCAGGATGCAATTAAGTTTTATTTACCGCCAGAGTTGCACCCCAGTCATAGAATTTTAGGAGAATCAGGTCGTCACATTGGTGCTTTTTTGGCAGCATGGACACAGGAGTCGTCACGACCATTAGTGGTGTTTCTCGATGAAATTGATGCTTTGAGTGATGAGACTCTAGTTTCTGTACTTCGGCAAATTAGATCTGGATTTCCACGCCGTCCCAAGGGATTTCCGCAGTCAGTTGCATTAGTGGGGATGCGCGATGTACGGGATTATAAGTATGCATCAGGAGGAAGCGACCGCCTAAATACTTCTAGTCCTTTTAATATCAAAGTGCGTTCTTTTACTCTGAGTAACTTTACGCTTGAAGATGTGAGAAATCTTTATCAGCAGCATACGGATGCCACAGGACAGATATTTACTCCTGAAGCTGTTGATTTAGCTTTTCATTTGACTCAGGGTCAGCCTTGGTTGGTGAATGCGATCGCTAAGGAAATTGTGGAATATATCACGAAAGATCCTGCAATTCCGATTACGGCTGATTTGGTAAATGAGGCTAAGGAGATTCTGATTAAGAGACAGGATACTCATTTGGATAGTCTTGCTGAAAGATTGAGAGAAGATAGAGTCAGAGCGATCATCCAACCAATTTTATCTGGCTTAGAGTTAGGAGATACCCCAGATGACGACCGCCGCTATTTGTTAGACTTGGGGTTAGTGGTGCGGAGTCAGGAAGGTGGTTTGAAGATTGCGAATCCCATCTATCAAGAAGTGATTCCTAGGGGTTTATCTCAAGGGGTGCAGGATAGTCTACCGATGATTCAACCTAGTTGGTTAAATCCTGATGGAAGTCTCAATGCTCAAGTCCTGCTTGAAGCTTTTCTCAAGTTCTGGAGACAACATGGTGAGCCATTGTTCAAGAGTGCTAATTATCCAGAAATTGCGCCTCATCTGGTGATGATGGCATTTTTGCATCGGGTGGTTAATGTTAACGGCTCGTTGGAAAGGGAATATGCGATCGGTTCGGGTAAGATGGATATTTGTTTGCGCTATGGTAAACAAACTTTGGCAATGGAGTTGAAGGTTTGGGCGGATAAAAGACCTGATCCGCTTAAGGAAGGTTTGCCGCAGATCGATAAGTATTTGTCGGGGTTGAGTTTGGATACGGGTTGGTTGGTGATCTTTGATCGCCGTTCTGGTTTGCCGCCTCTAAGTGATCGCACTACCACTGAAAATGTCATTAGTCCCGCAGGTCGAGAGATTATCGTCATTCGGGGATAGATGAATTGATACTTTCCTATGATTTCTATAGTCAACTTCCACTAAAGTTTTTGCATGAGTTGAATTGATTGGATCTTGCATATGCTGCAAGGGTGATATATCTATGTATAAGCAAGTTGTTGCTTGAGTGAGGGTGATTGGATGCGCTTTCGTCATGATTAATGCCATCGTTTGCGTGTGGCTTGTTAGCGTTGTTATTGGGGTTGTCCCCGATCTCTACTATTAGTCTGGCTTTGTCTGAGGGTAGTTTGGCTCAGGAGTTGGTAAGTCCAAAAAGTGAGGCGATCGCTTTAAGTTTGTAGAAGTCGATCGCTAGAGAGTTAAAGGGTGGTGAGACTCATGTCAAACACTCTCTTACTGAAAGGTAATATTAGCGATTTTCCCGTACAGTAAAATTTTCTTTGTAGTTCCACATTAAAATTCATCAAAAGTAACCCCAACATTATTAGAATCCTTTTGACAACAATTACCCAAACAATTACGCGAACTACGAATACACCCAGACTCAGCAAACCTCCGCCCATGTTTCTCCACCGTTGGGTTAGCTAACCAAAACAGAGGAATACCCGTTAACTTCCAAGTTAAGCGGCCAAAGGAATGTAAAACATCCCAAGCCTCATCCTGCGAAGGTTCCGCATAGAACTCATCCAATTCAGAGCGAAACGCATCCCAAAGCGATCGCACAGTTTGTGGATGACATTGATCGTAAGCCCGCATCCCTTGTTTGTAAGCCTCAATTAGATTGCTAGGCATGGGTAAAACTTGGTAAACGATATCAGTAAATCTAACACAGTTATTTGATCACAGTATTGGAACTAATCTTCAATACTCGACCTGTATCTGACCATACTAGTAACCGTAGTGTCAAAGGCATAAATATCCTCAACTGCATCTATCACAACGAAGCTATCAGCTTACCTGTCGCCTTTGAAATTGTGCAAAAACTACAAGAGGTGACTGATGCAAAAACAGGTAAAGCAAAATTCGTATCTGAGGAAAGCAAAAATGAGATGATGCGAAAGATGCTCCATGTCTGCTGTCAGAATCGCTTGAAGTTTAGCTATGTGTTGACAGATAGTTGGTTCAGCAGCAAGGAAAATATGGAATACATTAAACAACGAGTCAAAAAAGACTTCATTATGGCTGTGAAGGGTAATCGTTTAGCCATCTGTGCGGACGACAAAAGTCAGGGACATTTCGTTAATCTTGAGTCAATTGAGTTAAACCCAGATTCCTGTTGCAAGGTGTTTTTGAAGGGACTGGATTTTCCTATCTCGATCACCAAGCAAGTTTTTAAAAACAAAAATCAATCCACAGGGATTTTGTATTTAGCTTGCAGTAATCTCGACATAACCGCACCTGATATCAACACAATCTATCAAAAACGATGGAAAGTTGAAGAATTTCACAAGTCTTTGAAATCTAATCTAGCTCTTGCTAAGTCTCCCACTGGCATTGCTCATACTCAGAAAAATCACATCTTTGCTTGCTTTTTTGCCTTTGTTAAGCTAGAGCGCCTTCGGATCAAAACTAAACTCAATCACTTTGCTCTCAAGTCTAAACTCTACTTCAATGCCATTAGGGCTAGTTTCTCTCTTCTTCAAAAACTGGCTCTTCCTTCCACGTAACATCAGTTAATAATGCAGGTGTCAATCCCACTATGCAGCAAGAGGAAGCAAGTCTGCTCACAGTAGATATAGAAACGATGCTGACGACTTTCAACACTAATGTATTAGCAGTAGTAAGAATTACCAAAGCATTAATTCCATTGATGAGAGCCAATAATTATGGGCGGATCGTGAATGTATCTACAGAAATGGCTTCTCTCAATTCGATGAGCAGCGACTATTATCCCTTGGCTCCTTCCTATCGTTTATCCAAAGTTGGATTAAATGGATTGACCACCATCTTTGCGAAGGAACTACAGGGCAGTAACATTTTGATCAATGCCTATTCTCCTGGTTGGATGAAAACAGATATGGGCGGCTCGGATGCGCCATTTACCGCCGATGAAGGCGCAGAAACTGCGGTGTATTTGGCAACTTTACCAGATGGTGGCGCTCAAGGTGGTTTCTTTGCAGAAATGCGGAAGTTTGGTGGTGCGATCGCTTTACCTTGGTAAATGGACTAAATCTTTTTTCTCAGCTTCTAAAAATGTTAGGGTAGGACATTAACGGGTAGTTCCACTGAATTTGGTCGATCGCTTGCCGAAGAATCTTTTGTAAGTTATCTTTGTTAACGAAACTAAACCTCAGTTGCGTTATGAATTCTAATCAGTTAGATATGAGCGAGTTCGATCTGCCATTAGCAACTGTTAGTATGGAGCATACTGTACGAGAGATGATGTCGTGCGGTCTCTCATCTGATGAATATGCTGCGCGGGAGGCGCATCTCATTCTTTGCTTCTCATTAGATCAATATAGATATCGCGATGTTGTTCTTCAAGCGTGGATTCATTCGCTCGGTGCTATTCTTTCCCAGAAGACAGGTGCGCCTAATCTAAACGATCTCCGAGCAAAATTTCTTACTGCTGAAGAAATCCAAGAGATTCAAGAATCGGAACGAGAATTTGAAGAAATGTTGTTAATGGAAAGTATTGAAGATCCTACAAACTAAGGTCAAATTGATGTTCTTTAGCATTTGCTTTTCCCCATTCGCACATGAGTTCCATAATTGGCTTTAAGGTTGCACCATGAGCCGATAACGAATATTCCACTCGCGGCGGTGATTCTGCAAAAACTTGTCGCTCGATCAGTCCATCAGATTCTAATTCTCGCAATTGTGAAGTCAATACTTTTTGACTGATCTCTGGCATTAAATGCATTAGCTCGCCAAATCTTTTACTACCACCTCTCAGCCACCATAGGATTACTACCTTCCATTTACCTCCAATGCGATCAAGCGTCAACTCTACGGGACAGCTATATTTTTTTGCAGCCATAACTTTCAGATCTAAACGGCTTTGTTGCATGAATAAAAAGAAGCCAAAAGATGGAGGATCTTAGAAAATTAACGAACAACAGGAGAGGAGAGAGGTTTAGCCAGTTGAATCATGCGATTAAGAGCAGCACATTTGATGAACAACTCAACCGCCTGATTGTCAAATTTACGAGAACATAAAGTAGCACCAAAGATTTTTTTGAAACGAAACATCGTAGTTTCTGCCAAAGAGCGCCGATGATAACCTGAGTCACGTTTCCATTTTTTACGCCCATGTTTACGGATATAACGGAGATTTTGGTCACGCGGATGTGGTGGAGCATTGGTATTGCCATGCTGCCAGATTTTGGCATCTTTGCGCGGAGGAATCACGGCTTTAGCACCATGTTGGGCAATCTCGTCATAACAATGACGATGGTCATAAGCTCCATCTGCGGAAACTTGAGCAATTTCAGCATCAATCGCATCGAGAATATCGGCGAGTACTTCTCCATCGTGGCAATCATTCGTGGTGACGACCGCAGCCAGTATTTCTCCTGTTGATTCATCGGCTCCTAGGTGTAATTTGCGCCATGTCCGTCTCTTACTAATTCCATGCTGCCGTGTTTTCCATTCCCCTTCGCCGTATACTTTGATCCCTGTCGAATCAACTACTACATGCACTGCTCCCTGTTTCGGGATTACTGGTAAGGTCACACTTAAACTTGCTGTCCGTCTTGACACGGTGCTGTGGTCTGGTACTGGTAAATCTATTCCCATCAAGGCAAATATTGACTCTAACAGTCCTTGCGTTTGTCTTCCTGCTTGCTGATATACCGCTTTGACCGTGATAAATGTCGCTATTGCTATATCACTGTAATCTTTGGAAGCTCCCCGTTTGCCACTTAATGTTTGATTTAACCATCCTTCAATTACTTCTTCGCTCATCCAAAAAGTCAGGCTTCCTCTTTGTTTTAGCCCTGCGTTATACTCTGTCCAGTTGCGGATCTCATGTTTCTGTGTCATTTGCTGGGACTCCATCTCCTGATTTTTATCTAATTTACCTTCTCTTCCCCTTTTTATGCAACAACGCCGATCTAAACTCAAAAATAATCGTACTAGTATCCATTTGGTAACTAATAACCTTTGATGTTATTGCTTATTAAGAATAATGTATATCCCAATTATTAGAAAAATAATGATTAAAAAATGACCAACTCTATATCTGCAATCGCTGGATTTGGAACAGATGTTAGCATGGGCTTAGCCAGAGCTTTTGTGAAGGACGGCTACTGATTTTGAAACTAATTAGCCTACAGAATAGGACAAGCCAATGAAATTTGGATATACGATCGTTTATGTTTCCGATGTATCTAGTTCGATCGCTTTTTTTGAAAATGCCTTCGGATTTCACAAGAAATTTGTAGATGATTCGGGAACCTACGGCGAACTCGATACTGGCGCAACAACTTTATCTTTTGCCGCCCATTCCTTGGGAGAATCCAATCTTCCTGATGGTTATGTTGCCACAGATTCCTCAGAAAAGCCTTTAGGCATGGAAATTGCCTTGATAACCGATGAAATTGAAACTGCCCATCAAAAAGCAATCGCCGCAGGTGCGATCGAAATAGCAGCCCCTAAAGCCAAACCTTGGGGACAGATTGTTTCCTATGTTCGCTGCCCAGATGGAACTCTTGTCGAACTATGTACTCCTATCTCTTAAAGGTGAAAAATCATGATTGAAACCCTAACTGACCTATTACCTGCCCAAGCGATCGCCGAATTTCCTGTTAATACATTTCTAGAGAGCATTGTTGTCGATGCGGACAACACTTTATTTATCACCAGTCATTACGAAGGCAAGGTCTTTCGTATCAGTACTGATGGAGTTGTCGCAACCCATGCAACAATCGCAGGCAAAGCGACTGGCTTAGCATTGACACCAAATGGAGAACTTCTGCTGTCAGGTTGGGATGAGAAGGAAACTTCTGTAGTATGGCTCATTGCTAGCGATGGAACGGTCGAACTTTTGACGGAATTGCCCGAAGCCATATTTTTGAATGGATTGACTGGATTAGATGGCGATAATTACTTGATTGCTGATTCCTATCGTGGTGCGATATGGCAGTTGAACGTGCCAACGAAAACGGTTAGCATTTGGCTCGAACACGCCGATATTGCGCGTACTTCACCTGAAGAAGTCTTTCCAGCAGTAAACGGACTAAAAATCTACGATAACTTTCTTTATGCTTCCAATACACAAAAGCAGCAGATTGTGAAAATTCCCATTCTCGCCGATCGCTTGGCAGGAGAACCAGAGATCTTTCTCTCTGGAATTAATATTGACGACTTTGCCTTTGATATCGAAGGGAATCTCTATGGTACGACTCACGTTTTTAACAGTGTGGTGAAGATCGCTCCAGATGGCACTGTCACTACTATTGCTCAACTAGAGCAGGGCATGGCAGGCAGCACGGCTTTAGCTTTCGGCACATCTGAAGGCGATCGCACTAGCATCTATGTCACAACTAACGGCGGCATGTCTTTCCCTCCTGCTACTGGGGTTGAATCGGGAAAAGTGGTAAGACTTGAGGTTGGCATTGCTGGACTGCCATTGGTTTAAATCTTGCTAATCACTAATGACGAAACAAATGAACCAAAGCGATCGCATGGAATCAGATGATACTCCCGTAACCATTGACATAATCCTCAACGTGAAGCCATCTTGTCGGGAAGAATTTGAAAGAGTTGCTGCTGAAACGATCGCTGCCGCCGAAATGTTTGAGGGTCATCTGGGAGTGAATGTCTTTCGCCCCGATGACTCATCAAGTCTTCAGTATCGGATTGTATTTAAATTCGACCGCCTCAGCAATTATCGACTGTGGGAAAGTTCGGAAATTCGCAAAGGTTATCTGGCTCAGCTCAATCGCTTGATTGTAGATGAAGGCAAGTTTCAGGTTCTCACTGGCTTGGAAACTTGGTTTACTCTATCCACCAATAAAGCGATTTTACCGCCGCCGCGCTATAAGATGTTCCTTCTCACTTGGGGAATTATCTTTATCTTAATAAATTTCATGAATAGATTGGTAATCCCAAACCTCTCTTTTTTGCCACCACCTCTAGCGACTTTGCTGGTTTCAGGACTGATGGTATTTGCGATGACGTACATTATCATGCCAAGAGTTACTAAGCTTTTTGCTAAATGGCTCTATCCAAGAAATCACGATGCACAGCAATAGCGATCGCCTACACAAAACCTTTAGCAAATAGATAGATCCTTGATGAGATCGTAAGATCTCTCAAAGCTATAATGTGATGTAGTAAAAGATCTTCAGGTTAGGGGTATGACTACAGTATCAATCTTGCCAATATCTAGTGTTAGCGGTGAAAAATCCTATCGGGCGATCGCAGGAGATAAGGAGTGGGTTGGTAAAACTGCGGGGCAAGCTCTAGATGGATTAACTGCTCAGTTAGGTGAAGCTGATTTCAGTGCGCTGATTGTTATCAAAAGTTTTCATCCAGATCTATTTTTTAGCGCCGATCAACAAAAACGGTTATCGGAGTTAATGAATTTATGGCGAGTAGCACGCGATCGGGGAGAAACATTGCTACTGGAACAACAAGCAGAGCTAGATAATTTAGTTGATGCTGAACTAAGGGCAGCAACTGCACGAACAACCGCCTTAATGCAGTAACTAAGGATATGAATCCCTATTACAGTGCGATCGCAGAACGCGCTAATCATCGTTGCGAATACTGCCATGCCCCAGAATTGGTTTTTAACTTCCCTTTTGAGGTTGAACATATCATCCCTCTCTCTCAGCAAGGGACAAATGACGAGTCGAATCTAGCTCTTGCCTGTCGATCCTGCAATCTTCGTAAAGGAACTCGTATTAGCGGTATTGACAATGACTCAAACGGTGAAGTTCAATTTTTTCATCCAAGACAGAATTTATGGGATGAACATTTTCAGATCGATACGGAGACTGGCATGGTTATGGAAATTACTGCCGTTGGAAAGGTGACTGTGGAAAATTTAAAGATGAATAGCGCGGCTCAAGTAGCTGCTCGAAAACTATGGATTCGTTTGGGTTTGTTTCCATAATTATTTCTACATTTGTCTAATTGATCACAATCAGCAAACCTTTAGCAGATAGATAATAGAGGCGATCACCTAAAAATTATGACTCACAGAAATTGCGATCACCAATTTACAAAAATCAAACAGCGATTGCCCCCTCAACACCCAAAATCGCGATCACAACTTCATCAAAAATCAAATTGTGATCACCCTCAGTGCCTCAACATCACGATCGACTACTTATGCTATAACGTAGAAGATTATTGAAAAATAAAACGACAGCTTTTGCAGTGCGAGGAGGGTTTTGGAGTATGCGATGTATTTTTTGCAAAAACGACTCAAGCAAATCCAAGAGTGTCGAGCATATTATTCCAGAATCTCTCGGTAACACAACAAAAGTGCTTCCAAAAGGAATTGTGTGCGATACATGCAATAACTATTTTGCGCGTAAAGTAGAGCAACCTTTTCTTGAATCTCCAGCTTTGAAAGCTCTTCGCTTTCATCAAGTTGTTCCTAATAAAAGGCGAAGAGTACCACCATTAGAAGGAATATTCTCATCCGAATTTGCAGTAACTGCATATCGCTATTCAGAAAGTCCATTATTGGGATTAGTTGATATGCCACCTGAAGCCATCAAAGTTCTTTTTGAAAAAAATGGTGGAGAAATAGTCTTTTCTGGACATGATGAGCCTCCGCCAGACAGAATCGTCTCAAGATTTTTGGCTAAAGTAGCTCTCGAATTGATGGCTTTAAGTATCTTAGAAAGTTGTAAAGAGAGTGACGACTCAAATGCTGCTGCTGGAATCGACTACTTAGTCAATGAATCGCAGCTAGATCTTCTTAGGAACCACGCTCGTCGGGGAGATACAACTTATTGGCCATATCACTTACGTCGTATCTATGAGTCTAATAAGAAATGGATCGATGAATTTGGCTCGGAAGTCCAAATTGTTCATGAATCCGTTATTCTTCAGACAAGTTGGGGCGAATGGTTTTGCGTTTTGGCTATTTTCGGTTTAGAGCTTGTAATCAACTGCGGTGGTGCTGAGATTGAGGGCTATCAACGTTGGTTATCAGAAAATAATGGTGATAGTCCTTTATACTCTGACAAAAATAAGATATCCTCTAAGCTGAGGTAAATCTCCATCTTACAATGGCAATGCTTCAGAACTTTCAAGTATGCTGGGTGCAAGCGAAAGTTTGCGTCCGATAATTGATAACGTTATACCTCTCTAAGAAGGTTACCCAGTGGGACAACACGACACTCAGCAAGTATGTTTAAACGGACACCAGATTACTGACAATTATCATCGTTCGCCAGAGTTTCGCAGAAAGTTTTGTTCTAAATGCGGGGCAGAAACGATATACAAGTGTCCTAACTGCAACCATGAGATACTGGGTGATTACCACGTCGAGAATGTCGTATCCATAGGCTTTCCCACTCCAATTCCTACCCATTGCGAGAACTGTGGTTCTTCATTTCCGTGGACAGCAGCCAAGGCTAAATTGGCATCAAAGCTTGCTGAAAGCATAAAAATTGACTACTTCCATCATGTAGAACAGATTTGTTCGCGCTTTCACCTTGTTGCAAAACAGATAAAAGCGAGGCATGACGATAGAGAAACCTTGCACATTAACGACGAGTACGATGTTCAAGATCTGCTGCACTCTCTTTTGCATATCTACTTCGACGATATCAGACCAGAAGAATGGACTCCAAGTTATGCGGGGGGATGCTCCCGAGTGGACTTTCTACTCAAGGATGAAAGAATCATCATTGAGGTTAAGAAGACGAGGCAAAAATTGAAAGCTAAGGATATTGGTGAGGAATTGATCATTGATTCACAGCGCTACAGAGTTCATCCAGACTGTGAGAAACTCTTGTGTTTTGTATATGACCCAGAGGGTTGGATTTCAAATCCTCGCGGACTTGAGAACGACTTAAACAAGAAAGAAGATGATTTTGAGATCAAGGTTCTAATTGTTCCAAAGTGGCACTAGGCATAAAAATTCGATCACCTATAAATCAAGACTCATAGTAATAGCGATCGCCTTTAGCTGATTGATAACTGGGCGATCGCAGCCAAAGCCCAAGTGTAAAATAATCTCTTTAATTCAGTTAGGTATCAAATTTAAAAACTTGCCAGTTTGTGGCTCAACCTGCATATTTTCGTATAAGTGATTCAGATCTATATAGCTAAATAATGTATGATTGCTACTAGTGCTTAGCATTAGATCCCTAAATAACTAGCTTTTTAAGGAAATAGAGATGACAGCAAATAGAAACCCAAAGAAGACTTTCTTTTGTTTAATAACTACAATGATCGCGTTCTTGGGAGTAGGAGTTTGGTCAAGTAAGACAGAAGCTCAAAGTCAAACAATTCCACAAGGCGTGTTTAAGCTTTCAAGTAGACCTGCCGTCTACTACTCCAATGGAGAAGGGGCATACTGTTGGTATAACTCATGGTCTGAGCTAGTGAGGCTCACTGGAACAAGTAGACCTGAAATCACTCAGTACGCAATTTCGCAGCAGGGGGTAATAGATACTCTCCGTAAGATGCAGTACGACGGAATATGTACTGGGGGAGAAAGTATTCCAGCAGCACATCCAGATCCTAATATATTCAAATAATTGCAATAGCACTGCTAAACCTTCTTAAATACTAGCTATTGTAGAAAAATATTGATTGAGCGATCACTTAGAATTTCCAGTAATAGCGATCGCCTACACCAAGCCCTTTAGCAGATCAATAATTGAGGCGATCGCCTAATTAGTTAAGAAATTAAGATCTAAATCTTCAAGATTGCGACCATCTCAGCTCTTGCAGAGACATCTAACTTGCGAAACATTCGTTTTAGAGACTGTTTTACTCCTTCCCTTGATATCCCAATGCGATCGCCGATTTCGCGATTGTTAAGACCTTTTGCCACCAGTTCCGCAACTTCCCGTTCACGCATAGTGAGACAATTCAACTTCTCTGAATAGGCATTTCTCAATTCTGCCATCCTTACCGAAAGATGTAAGGAGAGTGTACCGATACGCAGTAAATCTTGATCGGCAAAAGGTGACAAGCCTTGCTCGCGCAAGAAATAGATACCGCCTACAAGGTTTCCATTACCAACTAGAACCGATGCCATACCATTCTCAATTCCTGCGGGGCGAAAAACTTTTTGGTAAATATCAGTTCGCTGCCAACTTTCTTGGGTTTGGATGGATAGGTTATGTATAGGAGTCTTTTCTTGGATGACAATCAAACTAATCCGATCGCCCTGACGACCAAGTTGATGATAGCAATCGCAGAAGGATTGAGATAATCCTCGGAAATCCGCAGAAATAACTTCCAAATTTGCACCGAGGCGATCGAAGCCCCAAGCCTTTGCCATGAAAAATTTTCCCGCATCCTCGATAAAGCGATCGCGCAGTTCTACTTCGCTTCGAGCCGTGGCAATTTGCCGTAAAAAATCTTGCCAATCCGACATTTTGTACTCAGATGGGGACTTCCCTAAAACTCTTTAGAAGCTTATTGTAAAACCAAATATTGGCAATTTAGATCGATCTTGCGATGAACTCGGATTTAACATCATTAACAATCCTCGCCCTCTGGGGGATCGTTCTCAATCACACCCCTGCGATCGCCCGTGTCCTTCGTTCCAACGTAGCATGGGGAATGGGAAATCGCGAAACCTCTCCCGATGTGCCTGCATGGGTAGAAAGAGCCGATCGCGCACAACGAAATCATCACGATAACCTAGCAGCGATCGCCATCATCATTCTCAGCGCTCAAGTTATGGGAAAGACAGATGCGATAACTGGGATAGCGGCAATAGTCATCGTAACCAGTCGGATTCTGCATAGCTTGACTTATATCTTCGGGATTGTCGGTTTAAGATCGCTGGCTTATTTTGTTGCGTTGGGAGCTTTGCTAGTTATAGTTTGGCGATCGTTTATCTAGTCTCAAAACAGAATTTATTATGACTTACGCAGTGAACAAAAAGAAGTAAACAAGAAGAGTTATCTGCTGAGTAGCCAGATCAACTATACAATCACCAACTTAGCCGAACATATAGAGGGGTACAGTCACGACCAAATCAACCGATATATGAGAGGAGAAAAACTGACTCCAAGAATAGTCTGGCAAAACGAGAAACCAACCATCATTACCGATGAAGCCAAGTACATGTACGTGCTGTTTGACGACACAGTGCTAGACAAACGACATGCCAAAATTGAGATGGCACAAAGACAATACAATCGCTATTACTGTGAGTCGTGATTTCTAGGCGATCGCATTCATAATTATTTCTGTTTTCACCAATTTTACTTTGTTATGAAGTGGATTAAAATTTACATCATTAAGGCTTGAACTTCATGGTTAAGCAACTAGGTTCGACTCACAACTGTTGGATTTGGAAATTCGTTTCAAATGTAAATGCTTGCTAGATAACATCATGTTCAATTTGTGATTTGGATAATTGCAATGCTTGATACATGTAATTGCGCCATAGTAAGTTGGTAATCAACCAAAGTATTGGAAAAGCTAAAAAAGATCGTGCATTGAACGTATAACGCCACTTGATATTGGTCTGCCCCGATGAGCCACCACTAAACCACCACTCACCATTAGCGGAAGTTGCAAGAAATCGAAGCGAACCAGTAAAGGAGCTAACTGTGTAACTGAAATAATGTGGATGCTCGTATTTTGTAAGCATTTCTTGTACAGAGCTATTATCTGATAAATGCACAGTGCGTGTTTGACCTTCTGTATCCCAAGAGCCAATCTGATTTTGAGTACCGATGACAGAGGGTAGCAATCCATAGCCTTTAAATATTGAGGTGAGATCTATTGGCGCGATATGTTCAAAGACTTCAACTTGACTAGCTCGAACCGTAGTTTTAATTGTTGCTGAAAGTAAACTCATGCAAAATGCTCCTTTTTAAGGAAATAGATACTACTTTAGGTCAAACGAGTTTGCATCGACAATCTAGCTTCTCAATGATTGCTGAAGGCGATCGCTTCAACAATCTATCTCCTAAAGGCGATCGCTGTTACTATGAGTCGTGATTTCTGGGCGATCAGATTAACAATCTATCTTCTAAAGGCAATCGCTATTACTGTGAGTCGTGATAGGCGATCTCCAAGCCGAGGATTTGATTCTTAATTCATAAAAGTATCGTCACATTTTTAAGCTTTGGGAACAAGCTGGCTTAGGATGGGAAGCATTTTCCGAATTTGAGTAGTAAACGAATATCGCCTTTGATGAGGATTTTGCCAGTCAGAATTGCCAAAACAATATTTTGATATTTTCGCAAAAAAGCGATCCAAGTTTTACTATCTGCTTTGACGATCAGATCGGGTTTACCCACCAATCCATCATGAACTTCACAAACTTGATTAGAGATGTTGACCGTAAACTGGGAAAATTCCTGACCAGTAAATAGGAAATGGTAGGTCGCGTTGAGACCTTTGGATTGATTTGGTTGAAAGGTTAATGACAATCCATTCCTAAAGCCTGCGATAGAAATGGGAGTTAGGCTATTGCGAACTAACTTGATCTGCTTGTGGGGAAAACGTTTAGCTGCGTGAGCTTCCGCATCGGAACCAGAAACGACATACACTGTCTCGACTTTATCTTGCAGTGGTTTGACAACCTCTTGAATAAATTCTTTACGGTTATGCAAAAAGGGAGCCATCACATCTTCACCCGCAGGGCAAGAAGCAAGACAATAGGCGGCTTTATAATTAGCTCCAAAGGATAAACTTTGCCACATACTTGCCGAATCCGCATCACCGACTTTGCGATCGTAGTCTTTCGCCGTTTTACTTTCGGCAACGTTCTTCGCCCAATCAGTAAAGCCGCCTAAAAATTCACGATAGTTGTGGGTATAGCAAGCTGAGAAATTGAAGTTCCCATCCGTAGCGATCGCCCCCACAGGACAGGCAGCTACACAGAGTTTACACTCCACGCAGGGATTGTAATCAATCGGGCGATCGTATTCCGTCACCTCAGCATCCAACAGCACTGTACCCAAGAGAATGAAGTTGCCAAATTTGGGATGAATCACATTGCGATGAATGCCCATATGTCCCAATCCTGCGGCGACAGCGATCGGTTTGTGAGAAACCATCCAGACATTTTTGCCGACATTGAGAAAGTCTTGGGCTTCCATCGGAAATCCCATCGCTGGATTGATAGCCCTAATCCCCCGATCTTCTAATTCTCTGACAATTTTGCGAGCGATCGCATTGATTTCCTCCCCCGTGTGGTGAAATTCCACATTGGCGACAGAGCGGGCAGGATTGCGAATATTATCTCGATTCATGCGACAGACAAAACTAATCAAACTTTTTGTCTGCGGAAAAGCCTGTAATAGCTTAGCCCGTTGATCGTCCATTTCGGGTTGATTGATACTCACAAAACCCACATCATCAAATCCTAAATCTAAGCAGAATGAACGTAACCAATCATGTTCGAGCGGCGATGTAATCTTATTTTGAGAATTCTGCTCTTGAGATTTTTGTTGCGATCGCAAAAGCTTCACGGTGGGATGGTCATCAAATTTTGTCATGGGAACTTCCTTAAAATTTAGTGTTTACATAGCTTTGTTTTGAGGCAGAACCTTACGGAAAACAATTTTGTCAATGCCAGATGCATAAAACTCTCGAATCCGTGCTTCCTCCTCGAATCCGTTATTGCGATAAAACCTGCGAACGTATTCAAAGTCTTCGGTTCCAGACGTTTCCACTAATAAAATACGTTCACCTCGATCGCCTAGAGTTTTCTCTACATGCTGTAGCAGGGTCTTCCCGTATCCTTTCTTCTGGTGATTCGGATGCACCGCAATCAAATATAAATTCCATGTTCCTTCGGTCATTCGCTCAGGTGCGACGTAAGCAACTCCGACAGGTTTGTCGCTGTAGTAGGTCAACCACAAGCCTCTAGATTCTGTTGTGCAGTTGAAATATTGATGTATCATTTGGGCGAGAGATTCGATTTGCTCTGGCTCAAACAAACCCGTTGCTTCTGCTAAAGCAATCACCTCGGCGATCTCATCAGGGGTAGTCAATCTAATCATAAAAGGAACATTCATTTATGGGAGAGTCGTTAGTCTTCGATTATAACCAGCGACGTACTTTGGCTTTATAGCGTAGATACTCATCGCCAAATTTCCGCTCTAGGTAAACCTCCTCTCGCTGAATCACTCCAATTTGAACTACTGCTAAAAGTGGCAATAATAGCGGGAACGCCCAGACCGCATTGAGCAGTAAACTGATACCGATGTAGAGCAATGTTAGAGACAGATAGAGCGGATTGCGACTGAAGCGAAAAACTCCATCCGAGACAATCGCTGTAGCAGGTTTTGCAGGATCGATCGCTGTTTGGGCGCGAGTCATCGTCTGAAATGCGGAGGTCGAGAACCATCCCGCACTAATCATCGCTATCACTGCCAAAGGCAGAGATATTGAAAGCGGCAAAAAGCTTACTGGGAAAAAGAAACTGAGTCCAACTCCGATCGCTAATGTAACTCCATAGAGAGCGGGTGGAAAGGCGATGACTCTAGGGTTGTCTGCAATTTGTTCGTTCATGGTTAGTTGCCTCTTTCTAGAGATTTTGGAAACTGTGCTCAGCCTGCCAGCGATCGCTACTCATCACGAACTGCGGATCGGACAGGACGGGAAGGAAATGCTGCCGATCAAACCCATTCAGGTTATACCCAGGGGTAAAGGGAACGAGATTAAATTGCATAAAAGCGCGTAACCGATTCGCAAGGGTCTTACGAGCAAATGGCATCGCCGCATAGCGACGAACGATTGTTTCAAAATCCTCTGGTGGCTTGCCAGTGACTTCCTCGACAACATGATTTGGCGCACCAAACTCAAACGCTCCTTGCTTATGGTCTTCAACGTAGTAACGCAAACTGCCCACTTCAAACGCCGTAACACCCTGTAAGCGTGCCGCACGTTCAAACATCCACCAAGGCAAATCAAAGGCAAAAACAGGACTGCCCAGCACCTTGCGAATGACCCCAGCCATATCGTAGGCAGACATGAGTTTGGGACCAGTTGGACGAAAGCGCTTGCCTGCGTAGCGATCGGGATTCATCAATAGCGCAACGGCAACGCGAGCGATATCTTCGTTAGATGGAGGGGCATTACGGCTATGTCCAGTCAAGATGGGAAAAAGCCCCATTAAAGATGCGAAGTCAATCAACCGCAGATAGTTATCGACAAAGTATCCAGGATTGAGATTCACATAGGCGATATCGGGTATCGCCGCCAACATCTTTTCTACCAGCCATACTTGGCGCGTATGCAGGGAAGGATGGTTGGCACTTGCCGTCCATTGGCTGAGTCCCACGATCGCTTCCAGTTTTAATGCTTTTGCCACAGTGACAAACACCGCTGCACTCTGGATCATTAAGGGATGCATCGGTGGGCAATAATAAGCGCGCACTGTTCCTTGCATTGCTGCCGCCATCTGATCCACATCGTACATATCGGCAACGACGGTTTCTGCACCGAGGCGATCGAGTCGTTGACTCCTTGCATCACGAGAGCGGACGATCGCTCGCACGGGAAAACCTTTCTCCAACAGTTGAGCTACCACAGCCCTGCCTGTTTTGCCCGTTGCCCCCGTGACTAAGATTTTAGGGCGATGACTGACCTGAACCATTAAAACCTCCACAGTTATGAACTACTGCTATGTGTTTTTTGACGGTGACTGAAAAAACCGACCATACAAGCTATTTCAGCTTCTTTGATTCAAAGTTTTTACCTCCGACAAGAGGGATAGCAAATCTTGCCACTTCTGTTCTCCAAGGTGCTGTCTTACATCGGTTTGAGCTTGTTCCCATAAAGGCAGGGCTTTCTCCAGAACCGATTGTCCGTCAATCGTCAAAGATGCTAGCTTGATCCGCCGATCTTCACCTAGATTGAAGGCGACCAATCCCCTCTGCTCTAACAACTTGATGTTGCGAGTGATGGTGGTTTGATCCGTAAACAACTCTTGAGCCAATTGAGTAATCGCTACAGGCTCTAACAGGTGAATCGCAACTAATAAGGTAAATTGCGTTTGCACTAAGCCAACTGGGCGAAATGCCGCATCATATAGTTGCGACATAATCCGTGACGCTCTGCGAACATGAAGCCCCATACAGGTTATGGGCACTTGATTCGCGATCGCAAGTTTAGTCTTTGCAGTTGAATTAGTCATATTATATGTATATACATATAACGAAATGTTGTCAAGCAAATTTTTTTGTTTTCAGCCTTATCTTTACCGCTATGTAGAGGGGTGGGGAAGAGGTTATTCGCAAATTTAGCAAAATATTATTTTCTATTGCCTAAAGAATAACGGCACATCTTTGTCGAGCTTTTAGGTTTGACATAACGTTGCCCATCGCCCGTCGTAGATATCCTCTTCATCACAGGCGATCAACTCTTACCACTCTATCCCTTCTTCCTTGAGGAGTTTATCGATCCAATTCTCCTTTTCAATTTTCAACTTATGAATCTTTTGGGTCTCTTTAGAAATCCATTCTTCATGCTCACGAATATCTTGCTCATGGTTTTCGTCAGATTTATTGAGATAAGATTGGATTTTAGCCTGATGTTTAATCACTCCTGACTCTGCATAATCAATTGCCATTATGCAGTCTAAGATTCGCTCTTCAATATATAGAGCCCATTCTTCAATTGACTTCAATTCCGCAAATAATTTATCTAACTGTTCTTCACTATCAAGTTGTTCGATCTTATATCCATAGGGAATTCTCTCTTCAGGATTGACAAACAAGTATTCATATTTGATTTCTCTTTGGATATACCAATGATCGCTTTTTTTGAAATAGTGATTAAATTTTGTATCCCAATCATCACCCAAGCCTTTTTCAATAGACCACTGACGATCAGCCTCTAAAATTTCTTTGTCGCCATTTTGACATTCACGAATTCTGTACCATTTTTTTGAAAAGTCTTTTGATTTTGACCATGACATATACTGATTGCCCTGCATCTTCGGGAGTTAAAGCTAATGCTAAACTTTATCGTCAGCATAACGCCCCAGTTCACCTGCTGCCAATAACTTTGGATTATTTCAAGAAGTTTAACCTATGGTCGGGTACAGTGACTTATTATGCTAATCAGATCATCGACAGATAGACGCACATGCATTGATGGTCTGTATAACTGATTGAGATAGACTGTTTAGTTCATAGCCTCCTTCCAAACCAAAAACAATCTTCGGCGTTATTTCCAAACAAAGTTTTGTAAATACTCCGTAATCTTCAGGTTGAAGTTTTATCCAGCCCAGAGAATCCGCTTCATTAGCATCATAACCTGCACTGACTATAAGTAAGTTAGGTTGAAAGCTAGACAAAAATGGTATTACTCTTTCTTCAAAAATCGGTTTGTATTCTTTTATAGAAGACCCTTGCTTGACTCGAATATTTAAAACGTTATTACAAACTCCTCTTTCTTCCTCTCTGCCTGTAAAGGGGAAAAATGGAGATTGATGAATTGAGCAAAAAGCAATTTGAGGATTATTTTCTACCATCTCTTGAGTCCCATTCCCATGATGAACATCCCAATCCAAGATCGCTACTCTTTCAACTTTAGGTTGTTCCAATGCATAATGGGCAGCGATCGCAGCATTGGCAAATAAGCAAAAGCCCATTCCAGTATCTTTTAAGGCATGATGTCCAGGAGGACGTGTTAAAGCAAAAGAAGGGCAACCAGTTTTCAAAGTTAGATCGACTCCATCCATCCAAGCACTAACAGCCAACATAGCCACATCAAAACTATCGGGTGAGACAAACGTATCTTCATAGAAGTTGCCTCCTCCTTGATTTGCCATATCTTCTACTTTTTGGAGATAGATACTGCTATGAAAACGGCTTAAATACTGACGTAAATCTCGATAAGTTGGCTCAACCCATTGTATGAGTAGATTATCCACTTGTTCCTGTAGTGCTTGTGTGACTGCCTGCAATCTCTCTGGTCTTTCTGGATGACGATCGCAAGTCTTATGTAAGAGGAACCTATCGCTGTAAATCACTGAAATCATACACAATAAATGATGATACTTTTAGCATATTGATATTTCAGCATAACTATCTACTGTCTAGCAGGTTACAGTACAAATACTTACACAATGTAAATATTTCATAAATTGACAGATAAAACAACCAAGTAAGTGTAATAACAAGGTTTTTGCAGGATCAAATCCCTGAATTAGAGTTTTATTTGGCAAATGCGACCTTGTAGCATGTCATATAGGAGTGTAACTCACAAAAAATTAGCATTAAGTGATGTTTGGGCGCTTTACCACCTTGTATTAACAAACCCTGCGATCTAATGGATTACGATCGCTATTACTGTGAGTCGTAATTTTTAGGTGATCGCCCGACAATATTGGCGATCACTTATTTTGATAGACTAGGCTCAACGACATTGGGGAAACTGGCAAAATTCCTCTTTACCCAATCCATGCCCACTTCATTATTGAGCTTCACTTTCTGCGGTGAATTGGGATAAATCTTACCGAGAATATCAGCATCCTGATCAACTACGACTTTAGCAAAATTCAAAAAAGTGCTACCAAAAATCTTGAACATTGGATGTTTAGGAATACCAAACATCAAAATATAGGTGCGAGTGCGATTTACAGCTTCTGGCACAAAAAAATGACATTGGGCAACTTTACCTAGAGCAGTTTCACCATGAAAGATTACTAGCGATGGAAAATGATTCTCTAAATGCGCCTTTAAAGTAGTCGGCAAAAGAAATAAATCGGGCTTTCTGATTTTTTCGATCAAGCTATAGGGCGCTGTGGGCATCTCGTAAAAGGCATGAGATAAATGTCCTTGATCAATAAATTGATGGAATTGAACTTCTGTAATCCGAAACAATTCTCGATGTGTTCCATTTTGGTGATTGTAGTCATGCATATTCATTAGCATTGTCAACAAATCTGTCTCGACACTGCGATCGCCAGTATGACCGATAAACTGATAGTTTGACGCAATTTCATTCAAGACGTTGGGAATCTCTACCTTTGGTTCACATCCTCCATAAGTCCAAATGAAATCACCCTGCACTATTAGCTCTAATGGTTTCAAAAGTGGCAAAGTTTTTTTATGAGTATCAGGCAGTACAGTGCAACCCGATGCATCAAAACGCAAGGCATGAAACGGACAAGCGATCGCGCTTTCACCATTACTTTCTATTTCACACCATCCCTCAGACAACATCGCGCCCATATGCGGACAAGCATTCGGCAAAGCATGAATACTGCCTTTGGAATCTTTCCACATTACATAATCATTACCATATACAGAGATTTTGCGAGGCTGATTAGTTGCTAACATAGAGATATGGGCAATCAACCAAGGCGCTCCTTGTAGCATAGAAGCCATGACTATCTCCTCTCGATATAGTTAAATATTTATAAAATCATGAACAATCCGTCGCTTTTGAATATATGACGAATGATTCGTATTTGTCAACAAATAAATCTACTGATGGGTTACGCCGCCAACCGCGCCAAAAACGTGGTAAAGATCGTGTTGAAAAAATCCTAGAAGCCGCTGCTGCTGTATTTGATGAGGTGGGTTACGAAGCCGCAACTACACATCAGATCGCCGCCAAAGCAGGCACAGCCGTTGGTTCCCTGTACCAATTCTTTCCCGACAAGGCAAGTATTTTCAACACAATGGAATTACGTCATACGGAGAGGGTCAAAGCGATGTGGGCGCAGACGGATGTAGAGGCAATAGTCTCACTACCGCTACGGCAGATGATCGATTTGCTGGTCAAAGCTATTTCGCAACTATTTGAGAATCCTGTATCGCGAGTAATGTTTATCCAGTTTTATACGAACCGTCAAGTCTTTCAGTCCATTGATGAAAGCATGACTCAGGAAGCCATCAACTTTCTGGCAGATATTTTGCAGCATAGAAATCCGTTATTAAATGACTTGCAGTTAAGCCTAATATCTGAGGTTTGTGTCCATAGCAGCAATGCTGTAATTTTGTCAGCACTCCGCAACTCAGATTTACAACGCCGACAAATGCTAGCTCAGGAAATTGAAGATTTGCTTGTAGCTTATCTAGAGCCTTATGTTGGCGATACAGTTGGGAATAAACTTCACGATGTAATGAAAGTAATGATATGTCCCCATTGTTACTCTAAGCAAGTGTCAAAAAATGGACTGAGGCGAGGTAAGCAATGTTATCTATGTAAGGATTGCCGCAAACAGTTTGTAACATAGATTCTTGCTCTAAATTATTTATTGTGATCGCCCCAATTATCTATCTACAAAAAGGTTTGAGATATTGCAATCGCTATATTTGACAACCAAACAAATAAGGATTGGCGATCGCAGTTTAGCATTTAGATGTACAATTAGATGTACAGATGAATTTTAAAACAATGCTGTCCAATATTCCTATTACTGAAGCAAGACATGAGCTAACCTCATTGCCTGAAAAGCTGACACAGCAAGGCGGTACACTGGCAATTACCCGCAGAGGCAAGCCAGTCTTAGCGGTGATGACTTGGCAACATTACGAAGCAATCCTCGAAACTTTAGAAATACTTAGTGACGCAAACCTCATGGCTAACTTGCGTCAAGGCATTACCGAAGCGAAATCAGAACAGGGAGTAGATTGGGAATCAGCTAAACGAGAATTGGATTTGTAATGTATCGCATCGTCATTCAGCCTATAGCTTTAAAATTATTAAAGGAAATCAGCGATCGCCGTATCCGTCAAAAAATTAGAGATCGCATCGATAAGATCAAAGAATCTCCAGAAACACAAGGCAAACCATTACTCGGTGAACTAGATGGTTATTACAGTGTGCGGGCAGTCGGACAAAGATATCGCATCATTTACGCGATCGAGCAAGCTCAAGTCACTGTGATGATTTTAGCTTTGGGAATTCGGAAGGATGGCAGTAAACAGGATGTATATGCTCTTGCTAAAAAATTATTGAGATTAGGACTGCTAGACGAGTCAGATAATGATACAGATGATGATTAAATTTCAGAATTGAAAAGCGCTAGCAAAGGCGATCGCTATTACCGTGAGTCGTGATTTCTAGGCAATCATAATTAATGGAGCGGGCATTGGTCAGTTAAGCAGGGATAGGGTCTGAAACGACCATTTCATGGCGACCGAATTGACGCAAATACGCCAATCACGCTTTAACTAACCAGTGCCAAGTAGCGATCTTAGATTGGGATGTTCATCATGGGAATGGGACTCAAGAGATGGTAGAAAATAATCCTCAAATTGCTTTTTTTGCTCAATTCATCAATCTCCATTTTCCCCTTTACAGGCAGAGAGGAAGAAAGAGGAGTTTGTAATAACGTTTTAAATATTCGAGTCAAGCAAGGGTCTTCTATAAAAGAATACAAACCGATTTTTGAAGAGAAAGTAATACCGTTTTTATCTGACTTTCAACCCAATTTACTTATTATAGTCAGTGCAGGTTATGATGCTAATGAAGCGGATTCTCTGGGCTGGATAAAACTTCAACCTGAAGATTACGGAGTATTTACAAAACTTTGTTTGGAAATAACGCCGAAGATTGTTTTTGGTTTGGAAGGAGGCTATGAACTAAACAGTCTATCTCAATCAGTTATACAGACCATCAATGCGTGTACCTCTATCAATTAATCAATAGTGATGAATGCATAACAAATCACTGCAACTGACTGTGGGTTAAACTATCTGTATCATCTGATGTCATTGACAGTAGGTGAGTTCAACTGTTAGCTTGCAAGCTTGCTAGCATCGACTTTATTGATGATTAGCCCGCAAAAGATTAGATCATTTAGGCACTAATTTCTTCTACTACTGCACACATGAATCTTAAGCTTTTGAGAGTTCCGTTTTTCCTAGTCGCAACTTTTCTTTTTATATTGCTGTTATTCAGAGGTTGTGGTTATTGTTTTTGGAGTGAACAGGATATTGATCGTAATGTCGATGTTTTTATTAAAAATAGAAACTCTTTTAACTCACTAGTTGCTTGGGATGATAAAAAATCAAGGAGTTGTTTAAAGACAAATAATTATCGATCTTGCTTACCTAATGAATTGAATGAAATTACCAAGGATGGTTTTTGTGTGTCTTACGATCCATTCATAGTTGAGGCTTCTCCAGTTAATTTTTACTATGTACTTGTCTATACAAAACAGCCTGAAGATACAAAAAAGGCTGATGCTTATAGAGATGAGGGAAAAATCGTGAAAGAAGTCGATCGAAATTGGACTCTTGTAAGGCGTGGATTTGTGTAAATTGTAAGGTGTATATCAAGTAAAGTAGTCCAATCAACTGTGAGTCACAATCCTGATTGACTGACAAAAGTGGTAAGAGAAGTTGCGAGAAAGTATACAGAGATTGAATTTGAGTAAAAAAGAGGCGTATGCTGTTTTTTGAAGAAAAAGGAGCATAGGACAAATGACCCAAAACGCCTCACGTATCTATAATGAACTAATAAAATTCGGGAGTCAATACAGCCAGTGGTCAGATGTGCGCCATTTGGGAGTAATGGCGTGGATGATGGTGGGAATGATCGCCACAGGGAGTGTGAATTTAACGAAGTGGTTAAGCCATATCAACACAAAAGCATTGATCGCCCAAAGCACGCAAAGACAACTATCAAGATGGCTGAACAATCCGCGCATAAATCCAGCTAAGCTATACAGTCCAGTAATCAAAGAGTTAATCGCTAAATGGAAAGAGCCAGAAATATATCTGAGTTTTGATACCAGTCAACTGTGGGAAGAATACAGCATGATCCGATTGTGTGTAGTTCATCAGGGAAGAGCTTTACCGTTATGTTGGCGTGTAATCAAACATCGCAGTAGTAGTGTGGAGATGAGTAGCTATCAAGACATGCTCAAACGCGCATCGAAACTGTTGCCCGTGAATGTCAAAGTAGTTTTATTAGCAGACCGAGCATTTGCTAATCCAGAACTGGTGCGCTATGTGTGGGAATTAAAATGGCAATGTCGGATTCGGATCAAGGGTAATTTCTGGATATATGCCCCCAAGCATGGCTGGCAAACAGTCAAACAATTACATCTTCGTCTTGGTGAAGCTAAGTTGATCCACAATGTTAAAGTTCACAAAACTGAGTCCAAGCGTCTTACCGATGTGCATATTGCGGCGGCTTGGGAATCTGGGAGCCGAGAGTATTGGTATATTCTCAGTACTGAACCTACCACACTCCAAACTTTTTGGGAGTATGGTCTGAGATTCGATATTGAGGAGAATTTCTTGGATGATAAATCTAATGGCTTTGATTTAGAATCTTCGCGTTTACGTTCGGCTCCTGCCATTTCTCGCCTTTGTTTTGTGATAGCACTGACCACCTTGTTTTTAACGGCTCAAGGACTGGCGGTTGCTGATTCTGGCTATCGTCGTTTGGTTGATCCTCATTGGTTTCGTGGGCTTAGTTATCTCAAGATTGGCTGGAACTGGATTCACACCGCTATCACTAAAAACTGGGCTTTCTTGCCTTTCTACTCTTTTACTTCTTATCTTGACTCTCACCCTGCTATTGCTTCTCGTCGAAAACATCTTCAGAAATTATTCCGCATTGAGTTCTATGCTTCTACTCTCGACTATGCTTCATAGACTTTTGTCAGTCAATCAGGTCACAATCTAACATGGCATTGGAGTGGACAAAATTGTGATATTTTGGTTGAGAGAGAAAGCTTTCTTATCGCTCAATTAAGTCGTTATAACGAAGCGAAACGACCGTTAAGGCTGTCTGTTTCTAGTCGAGATTGTGACATCAAAAATTGTTGATTTCGTTGTTGAAGTTATTGGAGATCGCAAAGACAAACAATTATTAAGCGATCGCCTATAACTCACAACTCATAGTAATAGCGATCGCCTTTAGAAGATAGATTGTTGATGCGATTACCATAAAAATTAAGACTCATGGGAGTAGCAATCACAAAATGTGAGAAATTGATAGATGATCGTGGTTGGGTAAATCATATGATTACAACGCTAACGGAAACTCAAGAGAAGCTGCTTAACGCTTATCGGCAGAAATGGCGATCGCTCAGTCTTTCTACAGAACGCATAGATAGAACAAAAGCCAAAGCAGCAGTTCGCGATCTATACAAACTTAAACAAAAAGCGCAACCAGAAACTCTTTTTTTCGCTAGTCCTCGTAGTGCCATGCGGTATCTTCTCTTTCGCCGAGGGAAAATCATAAAAGAGAAACTTAAAGATCATTTTCTTCCAGATCAGCGTTGCCAATTACTGACTTCACTCTGTGAGAATCTTCAAAAGATTTTGTGGGAGCAAAGTGTTCTCGCAATGCAGGATACTATCTGGGCAGATCTATGGTTACAAATTGCCAATCAGATTTTGCCTGAAGAAGAGTTACTTCAAAGGATTTGTGAAGCTAATTTCGGAAACGTTCCAATCGATCCAGAAATGAAAGCGAATTTTTTGACAGGTATTATTCGAGATCGAACGCTTATTTCCTATAGTTTACTTCATCCCACTTCAGATATATTGGGAAACTGTAGTTGGAGTCAAATTTATACAGTTTCGGAAAACAAGTACAGTAGCTTTTTGTGGAATCAAGTCGCAAGTCAGCTTGTTTACCAAATTCGTGAAGAGCTAGAGACAATACTATGGAAAGCACTAGAGAAACAAACAGATACACAAGTTAGTCCAGAATTCAAGCAGCAAAAAAAGTTTGATTTTGCAGGAAGTATTCTTCAGAATCTAACTCAAAATTTTAGCTGTTCTCATCCACCTTTATTTCAATCTATGCGCCCAGAATTATGGGATCGTGATGGGGTAACTATTGACTTTTGCATTTCTGAATTAAATTGTGATTACGATCACCAAACTTGGGAAGTTTTCCAAGCGTTAACACAAAATTGTGGGTTTATCTTTCCCCACGAAGACGTTTGTTTAGTGTGCGATCGCCCAACCAAGCTATCTTTAGACAATCAAGATCGGCTACATGGAGAAGGAGAACCTGCTTTGCTGTTTGCCGATGGATATAGTATCTACGCTAATCATGGAACTATTTTGCCAGAGAAGTATGGTAGGGTATTACCTCAAAATTGGCAGATAGATTGGTTGCATCAAGAACCTAATCTCGTTATAAAAGAATCTCTCATATTGATACATACTACTTATACAAAATCAGACCAACCTATCTCGCAATTAACAACTACGCAAGAAACTGAGATTTCTAGATATCAAAAAAAGTGGTATCGTATAGCTTTGTCTACCGAACGCATCGATCACCTGAAAGCCTCAAAGGCAATCAAAACCTTATATCAATATAGCAATCAACCCGAACCAAATATTATCTTTTGTGACAGTCCCCACGCAGCATGGAGCAGCGATTTATTTAAGCAGCAAAGACCTTGGATATCTTGGGCAGGAATCATAACTTCGTTAGAGGAGCAAATAAAAAAACAATTAGAACCTGAATTCTTGTTTCGGCTTCGGATGAAATTCAGAGATCGAGATAGAAAATTTAAAGATATCGATATATCCTTAGCAATAGAAGCCTATAGTGAGGGTGTATTAATAACATTGGACAGTGAGTTTGGTCAAAACTCATTTCGTTGGCGAAGATGGGCTGGAGATGATCGCTTATTGATGGTTCATAATCATCCTGAATTATGGGCAATCGAAGGGATGTATTTAGATTTCTGTTTTTCTGTTTTAGGTTGTAGTTACGATCGGTCAACATGGAGTATGTTTCAGGAAGTCGTTCAGCATTGTGGCTGGATTTATCCTTATAAGAATGCATGTATTGTTTGCGATCGTCCTACAAATATCTCTCTGATAAAAGCTTCAAAATCACTCGTAGATAAAGATGAACTCATTATTCAATATTCAGATGGATATTGTTTGAATACGCTAAATCGGTGAAAGAAATAAGAGTAATCACTCACAAATCACGACTCACAGTACTAGCGATCGCCTTCAGCAAATCTATAGAAAACATATCGTTAAAGCGATCGCCTAGAAATCACGACTTACAGTGCTAGCGATTGCTTAACTCCTCAAATCACCAATATAAGACCCAATTTGTTTAAGCCCCTGCAAAACTTGGATACGTTCTGCTGTATTTTCAAGTAACCTATAAGTAGGCGATCTCGTATATTGAGGGGCATTTTGGTGGTGATCGCATTTTAAAAACAATACTTCTCTTCCATTTGTAACCATTCCATAGCAACTTGGCTGTAAATTGGGAGCGCTCAGCAAATAAGTAAGTGCTTGGGGAATTCCTGCCGTAACATCTATCCTTGCAGGTTTTGATTCGATTACCAAAATCCAAAAACTATCTTGGATTACCAAAATATCAATTCTGCCTTGAACCGCCATAGCATTAGCTTCGTCCGCAACTTCGATATTAGTACTTACTTCTGCTTTTACCAAAAATGGAAACTGATAGAACCCAGCCAAATCTAGCAATGGAGATACTACGACAAGCTTAACAATTTCTTCGAGAGGTGGTTCTTCTTGACTGAGATAGGTATAGTTGCGGGTGAGGCGCTCTAATACTTGTAGTTCCGCTTCGGTTAGAGTCGGTGCATTATTTAACCATTCATCAAAAAAGCGATCGCTAGAGTCAAATCTCAAACCAAAGGTTTGACGGAGAGAGCTAAGAGTAAAGCTACTAAGTAGCTAGGCATAAGAAAACTCAAAATAAGAAGTATCAAAGCCAAGAGAATCGTAACGGGAAAGCAGAGCATCTTCGATACCCCACATTAAATAATCCTCAGAGTCAAACATTTGTCCAGAAAGATGGTCACGCTTTAAATGTAACCATTCCAATTCAATGGGATTCATCTCAGAGCAGTAAGGAGGTAACTGAAATAAAAATAAGCCCTTACGCTGCCACTCAGGAATTTTGAGTTGTACCGCCTTAGAGGTATGGGTAGAGCTATTATCTTGACCAATGACAGTAATCACACGATGACGCAGGAATAAATCCGCAGCTAAATCAGCCTGTCGATCCATGATTTCAATATATTCTTTGCTGGTGATACTACCGATGCGATAAGCAGCATCAAAACTTACTTCAGGCTCCAACACACCAATTAAACTGACGCGCTTACCTCGCAATGCTGTTTGCTCAAGACGTTTACTCTGCCCTTGCCGAATCCAACCATACGGCACAGGTGACCAACAACTAAATCCCGTCTCATCTAGATATTTCAAACAAATCTCGCCTGCTGCTGCCGCTAACTTTAAGAAATCTAAATCGGCTTGTTTTATGGCTTTAGTTTCTTGATCCTGTTTGTCTTGGTGGGAAATTCGCGCTCGTTTCCATACCCATCCCTTTTTTTTAGTAGTTTCCTAATTCGGTCGCTACTTAGGCTTACTTGTCTTTCTTCTCGTAGCTTGGTGGATAATTGCTGACTGTTGTATACCTGACCATCTTCTTCCAGACAGGTTTCTATATATTTCAGGTCTTCTTCCTGCCATTGTTTCGGTCTTCCTGTTTGGGCAAGTCATACAACCCTTGTTCGCCATTTTGTTTCCATCTTTGGATGATTTCTCGCACTGTTTGTTCATGCCACTCGAAATAGGCGGCTATTTGGGCGACTTTCCACCCATGGCTGCTTAGTCGTATCGCTTCGGCTCTGTGTTTTACTCGTTTTCCTGTGGCTTCTTTTTGGCTAATTTCCAGCAGTCTTTTGTCTTCTTCTATACTCAGTTTTACTTTGAGGGCGGCTGGCATTTTTTTGGACGTTACTTAACTTTTTTATCTTAACTTTTCTTTGGTTTACCTACTTACCATTTGTAATCACAGTTAAATCCTTGTAGTAATTACATGAAGTTTAGAAGTCTAGACATTTGCTCTAGGTTCCAATACCTAATATACAATATATGAAGAGAAACAACATTAGCCCAATACAGATATACCTTGACAGGGGGTAGACTTTATTTTTCATAAGAGTAAAGATGGAAGAAACGTTAACTTTTCTCCAAGATGCTCCGAATAACATTTACCAAAGAAGAAATAGATGCGCTACATTACGAAAGATTCCATCACCCGCATCCACGAGTGCAGAGAAAAATGGAAGCACTATACCTAAAAAGCCAGAAATACCCACACAAGGAAATTACGAAACTACTAAGAATCACTGAACCGACACTGTTGAGCTATTTACGAGATTATAAAGAAGGTGGGATAAGCCAACTCAAAGAACTGACCTTTAATCGCCCCAGAGTGAACTAAAACAGCATCAAGAAAGTTTAGAGATATATTTTCGAGAACATCCACCTAAAACGCTGGCTCATGCAGCAGCAACAATTACCGAGTTGACAGGGATTGTCCGTAGTCGAGAACAGGTGCGTCATTTCCTGAAATCGATGGGAATGAGTTGTCGTCGAGTGGGGCTAATACCTGCAAAGGCTGACCCAGCAGCACAAGAGGAATTTCTTAAAAAAACTAGAACCGCGCTTAGAGGAAGCTAAATCTGGACAAAGAGCCGTTTTCTTTGTTGATGCTGCTCACTTTGTCCTTGGAGCCTATTTAGGCTTTTTGTGGTGTTTTGAACGCTTGTTTCTTAAATCTGGGTCGGGAAGGCAGCGTTTTAATGTCCTCGGTGCACTTAATGCTGTTACTCATGAGTTGATTACTGTGACTAATGATTCTGGAGTTTAGACTAAAAAAGGAAAAAAGGCAGAGTAAAAGAGATACAAACTGCCTAAAGTAGATGAAAAAGAAAAAGCACATCTACAGCCATGATTATTGAGAAACTACAGGAATTTCGTCAACAGGTATATAGATTTTTAGGGAACGGACGAGATGCAATATTTGACCTAATGGATGCAGTATTGACCAGTCCAAGTGTAAAGTCATTTGCAGAATTATCATTATCAGCAGTGTATCGACGGAAATGGTCAAGCTTGTATGAATCGTTAAAAGATAGCCGTCCGAGACGAGGGAGACTCAGAGGACTGTGCGTCGAACAAATACCCAAAGATATACGACCCTTGCTAGCAGGAGACCATACAGGATGGGAAAGACCCCATGACCAAACTCTAAAAGATAGGAGTTTTGTGCATCAACCGAATTTGGTTGAAGGGAACAAACCGATCATGTTAGGGCATGACTACAGCACCTTGGCATGGATACCAGAAATGACAGGGAGTTGGGCAATTCCGTTATGTCATGAACGCATCAGTAGTTTTGAGACAGCCGCACAAAGAGCTACATTTCAACTGAGGCAAGTATGTCGAGATTTAACGGTAAGACCGATCGCTACCTATGACAGTGAATATGGCAGTGCCGCCTTTATGAATTTGACAGAGGATATCCCCGCAGACTTACTGCTGCGTCTACGTCCTAACCGATGCTTATACAAAGTCCCTGCTCCCTATAGTGGCTGTGGTCGTCCCCGTAAGCATGGGGATAAATTCCAACTTGCCAAGTCTGATAGTTGGGGAGAGCCATCAGCAACTTTTAGCTTAGAGGATGAGACGGTTGGACAAGTGCAAATCCAGCAATGGTCTGATTTACACTTTAAAAAAGCATCCCAACGACATTTCCAAGTTATGCGAGTTACCCATCCCCATTGCTCTGGTTTGTGGTTAGCTTGGGTGGGTGAGCAAATGCCATCTTTAGAGCAAATTTGGCGCTTGTACTTACGTCGTTTTGCCATCGACCATTGGTATCGCTTTGCCAAACAGCGTTTACATTGGACTCTGCCACAATTACTGACTCCTCAACAAGCTTTGCGCTGGAGTGACCTCATGCCTTTACTCTCTTGGCAATTGTGGCTCGCTCGAAAACTGGTCATTGATAATCCTTTACCTTGGCAGAAGCCTCAAACTAATCTCACCTTTGGTCGGGTCGCTCAGGGCTTTGCGACACTTTTAGTTAGGATTGGCTCTCCTGCTTGTTCTCCGAAACCTCGCGGTAAGTCTCTTGGTTGGCAATCTGGGCGTAAGCGCTCTCCTTTTCCTCGCTTTCCCATCATCAAAAAACGTCCTTCTCGTCCAAAAAAGACCAACAAAGACAACCCTAATTCCTAATCCTCAATATTCTCGTTTTCTTTCTCTTGGTTTTGCTCAGTTCTTCATTCTCTGAGTTGTTTTTTCCTGCTCTTTTTCTGATTATCTCAATCAACTTAGTCTAAACTCCAGTAATGATTCTTACATCAATGCTCAAAGTGTTTGTGACTTACTCCACAAACTTGCGGCTTTGGGTTTGACTATACCCATTACTCTTGTCTTGGATAATGCTCGTTATCAAAAGTGTGTTTTAGTTTTTGAGTTGGCTCAGTCATTAAATATCGAGCTTCTTTATTTGACTACTTACTCTCCAAACTTAAACTTGATTGAGCGTCTTTGGAAATTTGTGAAGAAACAGTGTCTCTACTCCGTCTATTACCCTGATTTTGATTCTTTCAAGTTTGCTATTGCTTCTTGCCTTGAGAATTCCCGCACTACTCATAAAGCAGCTTTGGATTCTTTATTGACTTTGCGCTTTCAGTCTTTTGATAATGTTAAGTCTATTCCCTGTTAAGGTATATTCAGGGCAACCGCATAAAAAAGTCAAAGGTTAAGGAGATGAATTAGATAAGCCAGATCCCAAGCCGCCTTATTACGTTTCGCCCGCATACTGAACTTAGAAGACTTATCGCGACTTAAGAGATTAAGAGCAAAGTGACGCAGCATCGCCATATTTTCAGGAGAATTATCTTTGCGAATACGGGAAGCATCTTCGTGAAAAGAGACATCTAAAACCCAATGTAAAGAATTTTCAATCGACCAATGAGTACGAACAGCATTGGCAATAAGAGCAGCATTAGAAGGCAAGCTAGAAATGTAGTAGCGATTTTCAGTGGAGACTTTCCCATTGATTCTGCGTTCACTTTGAACTAAGGCAATAGTCTGTAAACCAGCCCATAGAGGCAATTGAGTCAGGTAATCCAAGTTAGATAAAGTCCAACAACGTCGAATTTCTAAACGCCCATGTCCTTTATCTATGGACTGGCAAAAGTCATGGTCTACATCCACAAAATCAGTGTTTATAGCTTGCTCAAATAACCACTGCACATCTTCAAATAGTCCTCCCTGATTACCTTTGAGCGCTAAGACATAATCGGCTCCTTGTTGCACGATTTGGCTAGCTATTTCTTTCTGGCAGCCCATTGCGTCAATCGTCACAATACAACCTTTAATTTCCAGCAGTTTTAATAACTCTGGTATGGCGGTGATTTCGTTGGATTTTTCATCGACTTTGCATTGACCTAATATCAACCGATTTGCGCTTGCCCATGCACTCACCATGTGAATTGCGCCTTTGTCTGCTCCTCGGTCGTAGGATTGTCTCAAGGTTTTGCCATCAATGGCTACTACCTCTCCCTGCAGCGCTTGACTTACTGATTTCACCCAACTGATGAAGCTATTTTGCATCTGTTGCGGGTTCACTCGTGCAAACACTCTTGCAAATGTGTCATCACAGGGTATCCCATTCGGTAATTGCAGAAATGTCCCCAGCCATTCTTGTTTTGATGCTCCAAATAGCGCTATATCTTCCCAGTTTTCTCCCCCACTTATCACCGCGCAAATTGCGATTACGATTATGTCTAGCAAGTTATGCTCTTTCCCTCGATTATCTCGCGGGTCTTCTACTCCTTCAAAGTGTCTTAGTAAACTGACTTCGATAGGGTTATTCATTGCTGTTTTACTTTTGTTATTTTCTCCTAATTTTATTCACTTTTTTATGCGGTTGCCCTGTACAGATATTCGCTAACCTAAACTTAAATATTGATTTTCAGGTAGTGTTAAAGAGGTAAGGATGAGTTGTAATGGTGAGCAAAGAAGAAAATAGCACCAATATGATTTTCTAATTTTTTAGAAAACGAAAGGGTCTTTCTTACTAGCCGTCCAACTCTCTGCCTCAAAGTGCAGTTAAGTCTCTCAATCCTTTTCTAAAAAGTTGGAAAACCACATTGGTGCGATTTGGAATTTTATTCATTACTACAACGCTTCTTTGCCTGCTCGTTCATCCTTTCCTTTTTAGGACTACCGGGTAAAAGAAGTAGCAAAGCAATTACCAAAACATCCCCCCATAGAAACTATTCCTGAGATGGGTGAATTAGATGGACCCCAGACCTTTGTTGGGTCAAAAAAACTTGATTTGGCTATGGACTGAGGTGAATCATTTTAGTCAAGGCATATTGGCTTGGGTCTTAGGGGATAGGATTAGTACTTCGACAGGCTCAGTAACCATCAAACCTTTGAAAACTTGTGGACATTGATTAAAGTTTGGCAATGCTATTTCTGGGTTACTGATGGCTACTGCGTCTACAAAATGTTTGTCAACTCGGAAGATCAAATTATTAGCAAAACCTACATGACCAGAGTTGAGGGTGAGAATACGAGACTGAGTCATTATTTATCCCGATTGCCTTAGTACAGGACAAAAAGTTGCAAAAGTAGGCAGGGAGGGGTTTTATAAAAGATAACCACATCGTAAATAAAACCCCTATGAAAGAGATTAACCTATTCCGAGAAAAGTTGCAGCAACATCTGCAATGGAATAGAGCAAGACTAGCCTTTGTGTCCATGTTCTTGATCGCGCTAATGCGAGTAAAGACAGTAAACCTAGCTGAAATTGCCACAGGATTTAGTGGTTATGCCAAAGTCGAATCACACTATAAGAGGTTACAGAGATTTTTTCGAGACTTTGAAGTGGACTATGAAAAGATCGCACTCATGGTCGTCAAAGTCATGCAAATCCCCGAACCTTGGGTAATTTCTATCGACCGCACCGATTGGGAATTCGGTAAAACCGTGTTTAATGTGCTGACATTGGGAATAGTGCATTACGGTATTGCATTCCCGTTGGTATGGATGATGCTGGACAAAAAAGGTAACTCAAACACCCGTGAGCGCTGTGAATTGTGTAATCGATTTCTGGAAATATTTGGAGACCGCAAAATCGACTTTTTGAGTGCAGACCGAGAGTTTGTCGGTGAGGATTGGTTAGATTACTTGTTGTGTGAACCATGTAACCGTTTTCGTATCCGCATTCGTAAAAATACTTTGCTCAATGACGGGCAGAAAAAACTGCGTGCCGACATTTGTTTTCAAGACCTCCAAGTTGGTCAGTCCAAAGTATTGTCCAAGCCCAGAAAGGTTTGGAACCATTGGCTTCGTATAGCCGCTATGCGTCTTGATGATGGCGATTTATTAATTGTCGCGACGACTCATGACCCTGATACGGCTATTGCTGACTATGCTAAGCGTTGGGCTATTGAGACTTTATTCGGGTGCTTTAAAACCCGTGGCTTTTGTTTGGAGTCCACTCATCTTCAAGATCCTGAACGTCTTTCCAAACTAATTGCTTTGCTTACTCTGGCTTTATGTTGGGCTTTTTCTTCTGGGCTTTGGTTGGCTCAACTAAATCCCCTCAAGCCTAAAAAACACGGTCGTCTTCCTAAAAGCATTTTTCGCCTTGGTTTTGATTTCCTTCGTCACATCATCTTTGACTTACATCTCAATTCTCAAGCCTTCTTTAACTCCATTAAATTTTTGTCCTGTACTTAGCCCGATTGCATAGAACAACTTTATCGGAACACATGTTGAGACATTCAATTCGTCTGTTAATTCATTATCTCAAGTACAAATTGATTCCTTCATTGTCTTGATTATTCTTTCATCTGTGAAACGCCAATTTGTTTTTTTGTGTTTTATATTCTTTACAAGGCTTACATTGCTAAAAACAAAAAAATGCATACAGTACAAAGTACTGTATGCATTTTTTGAAATATTAAGGTATATCTTAAGATTTAGAGAGCAGCAGCTAACTTCAACTCATTGGTTTCTAAGATTTGTTGAAGTTCTTCTGCATCAACGGTTTCACGTTCAACGAGATCCTTCGCAATCTTATCGAGAACGTGACGGTTATCAACGAGCAGTTGCTTAGCACGGCGATAAGCATCAGCTACGAGAATGCCAACTTCCTCATCAATAGTTGCCGCAGTTTCCTCAGAGAAGTCACGCTCAGCAGCAATGTCACGACCGAGGAACATATTGCCATTAGAACGACCAAGGGCAACGGGTCCCAGCTTCTCACTCATACCGAAACGCATCACCATTTGACGAGCGATCGCCGCGACTTGTTGTAAGTCACTGGATGCACCTGTGGTAACTTCTTCTTCACCGAAGACGATTTCTTCAGCGATACGTCCACCGAGGGCAACAGCCATTTGGTTTTGTAGGTAAGCACGGCTTTGCATTCTTTCTTCCGTAGGCAAGAACCATGTCAAACCACCAGCACGACCGCGAGGAATGATAGTCACCTTTTGGATCGCATCATAGTCGGGCATCAAAGCACCAACGAGGGCATGACCTGCTTCATGGTAAGCAACTAATTCTTTGCGCTTTTCGCTCATGACGCGATCTTTCTTTTCGGGACCCACCAAGACGCGATCGACAGCATCATTGATTTCGTCCATGGAGATTTCGGTCAAGTTGCGACGTGCTGCGAGGATGGCAGCTTCGTTCAAGAGGTTAGACAGATCCGCACCTGTAAATCCGGGGGTACGACGGGCAATCTTTTCCAGATCAACATCCTTAGATAGGGTCTTGCCACGGGCATGGACTCCGAGAATTTCCAGACGACCTGCGAAGTCGGGACGATCAACAACTACTTGGCGATCGAAACGACCAGGACGTAATAACGCTGCATCCAATACATCAGGACGGTTGGTTGCAGCCACGATGATGATGCCTGTGTTACCTTCAAAGCCATCCATTTCGGTGAGCAATTGGTTCAAGGTTTGTTCACGCTCATCGTTACCACCACCGAGACCAGCGCCACGCTGGCGACCGACAGCATCAATTTCATCGATAAATACGATGCAAGGTGCATTCGCCTTGGCTTGCTCGAACAGGTCACGGACACGGGATGCTCCGACACCAACGAACATTTCCACGAATTCTGAACCAGAGATGCTGAAGAAAGGTACGCCAGCTTCACCAGCAACCGCACGGGCTAGTAGGGTTTTACCTGTTCCGGGAGGTCCAACGAGGAGTACGCCTTTAGGAATTTTTGCACCGACGGCGGTAAAGCGATCGGGATTTTTGAGGAAGTCTACGACTTCGGTAAGTTCAAATTTGGCTTGCTCAATACCCGCGACATCGGTGAAGGTGACTTGGGTTTGAGGCTCCATCTGGACACGGGCGCGGGACTTACCAAAGTTCATGGCTTGGTTGCCAGGACCTGCTTGGGCACGACGTAGTAGGAAAAATAAGCCGACTAAAAGCAAAATTGGCAAAATCAAGCTGCTCAAGGTTTGAATCAATGCGCCATCGGTACGACGGGGGGCTACATCTAATTCAACATTGTTTTCTCTGAGGGTTTTGATGAATTCAGGGTCGTTGGGCAAGTTGACGCGAACTTTGCGCTTACCTTCAGGACCTCCTGGTACAGTTGCTTCGGCAAAGGTGCGATCGGGACTGAGAGTAACTCTAGAAACGCCTGCGGGTTTCTTTCTAACTTCTTCGATCAGTTTGCTATAGCGCCATTCCCCTTGAGTGGCGGGCTGACTATCGAGCAGCGTTGTCCCTAAGGTAATGACGACAATGCCAAGCAGTGCGTATAAACCAAAATTTTTCCACTTTTTATTATTATTGTCGTTTTTATTATTGCTTTTCACTACTACTGCTCCATCAATAGAGATGTTCTTAGTTGATTTTGCCAAGAACGAATGATTTTATTAACTAATCTTAACGCAAGCAGTCTAGAATCTGTCTAACTGACCTCAGAATCCCTCTTTAGATCGATCGCATTGTCTACTGATAGGGCTAGCGATCGCGCTAAATGAGCATCATTAAAACATCGTTAATTTTTGAACTTGTGAACTGAAAAACCATGAATGCAAATCAATGGCAATGGCGAGACGGTGTATTAACTTGTGAATTATTGTCTGACTGGCAACATGGTTTTTTTACGCGATCGCACGCTCCTAAATTACCTAATGATCTCCATAATCATCTGGCTGAATCAGGTAAAGCCTATCGGGCTAAGCAAGTACATGGTAATCGCTTGATTCATGCTAATGAAATTGAAACTATTCCCGATTCCGTCTTGCCTGAAGCCGATGGCGTATGGGCAACCCCCGATCGCCACAATACTAATAGCAATCGCTCGGTATGGGTATGTACAGCTGATTGCGTACCTGTATTGATTGGCGATCGCAAATTAGGCTCGGTCGCTGCCGTTCATGCAGGTTGGCGCGGCACAGCTTCGGGAATTGTAACTAAGGCGATCGCTACATTATGCGAACAAGGTAGCGAATTAAAGGATTTACGAATTGCTCTTGGCCCCGCGATTTCAGGACAGGTTTACCAAGTTTCGCAGGATGTTGCCCAGCAGGTGACAGCGACAATTAATCAATCAGTTGGTATCCATCCTGATGAACATCCCGAACGAGTGAAGCTAGATTTGCGCCAAGTGCAAGTGCAACAGCTTAAAGAATTGGGAATGCCCTCAGAAAATGTGGCGATCGCACCTTACTGCACGTTACAACATGAGGAAATTTTCTTTTCCTATCGTCGATATTTCCTGAATAATCCGAATCCCCAACCAAGAGCGCCACAAGTGCAATGGTCAGGGATTGCGATCGCCTAATACCGAAGATCTCCCTCTATTCAGGATTATCAGATAATGGCTTTCTATTGAGAAGTGCTTCAAGATCAGCAAACTCATCTAGTACAGGATTAGACGACTTATTAGGATTACTATCAAAGGTGATTTCTGGAGTTATCTCCGTATTTTCAGTATTGGTCTTATTTGCCTTATCAGCATTATTTAGCTCTTCTAGCTTGGCTAAAAACTTATCTACGAGAAACTCTTGCACTAGATATTTAGGATCTTTATACTCTGGATTACTTTCTGGTGTGTTTTCCTGTGCATCTTGGGCGATCGCTTCTGTTGTCTCAAGTGTTGCTGGAGGCTCAATCGATTCAGGAATAGCTGTTTCCAAAATCTCCTCAGCAATTAAGACCTCTTCGGCGATCTCAGTAGCTTGTTCTGAGACCGAGGATATTTCTATAATATCCTCAACTTCTTGAGTTTCATTATCAGCATCTTCACTAGAGTCGCCTAGATATTCTTGTAGAATATTCTCTACATAGGCATTGAAGGCAATCAGCTCATCCAGTTCTTCATCAAAATCCGAGGTTACATTCTCTGAAGTTTCTACTTGCTCAATTGTGAGCTCCGCATGCACATCTGTTTCCATGTCTGAAATTAGTGCATTAGTTGGTTCTTCTACAATCTCTTCTAGTTCTAGATTAGTATCAGCAATATCAAATCTAGACTCCACAGATTCTTCAGCAACAATGTCAGTGACTTCTAGCTCATCATCTTCAACGCTGGCTTCTAGTTGATCAGTATCAGATTCTTTGGTAGTAATGGTCTTTGCTGATTTACCAAACCCATAATTTTTCTGTGAGAAACCCTTTTTTCGAGACTTTCTAAAGAGGTCTATAGACTTTTTTGATTTTTGGGACTTTGCCTCCGTAGCTAAATCAGTCTCAACGGAATTATTAATTTCAGTCTCTTTGATAGCATCATCGACTGTCTCTTCTATTAACGCATCGATCTGTCTATCTTCAGATTCGGAACTTTCAGCAATTTCTGAATCTACAGGATTATCTACAAAATCTATAATCTCCTCGCTTTCAGATTCTTGACTAGATTCATTAATCTCTAGAGCATTGGTTTCTTCAGAAATCTGATCTTCTATGCTTTGTGTATCTGGCAGATTAGCGTTAATTTCTAAGTTTGTCCCAATTGCACTTTCGGCAGAAACATCGTCAGATAATTCAGTAGTAAAACCTCCAATCTCATTGATTGCCAACTCTTCAGTATTTTCAACTGAGCCATCTGTAGCAACATCAACAGACTCTAAATCTATTGCATGATCAGATTCCTCCGTAATCTCACTAATAGATGATTCTTCAACAATTTCCGAGGTTTCTGCATTGGGTTCGTCAGTAACTGAAGCGATCGCCTCAATCTCAGGCTCCACAATTTCTAATTCTGAATCTGAAGAATCAGTGATCTCTTCATGGGTATCTTCATCAAAATTATCAGATGCTAATTCTTCAGTGATATCTGCGAATGGGTTATCCAGATTTACATCAATTTCTTCATCTGTGGAATCTGAGGATTCATCAATTTCTAGTTCAGCAGCAGTATCATTAACAGTCAAATCTAGACTATCTTCAGTGCAATCGTTAGCAGTTTCTTGAGTGTCTAACTTAATGTCAGAAATATTAGAGCTAGTATCAAAAGTATCTTCTACAACCTCATGCGATTCAGAAGTTGGGATATCTTCAGTAATGTTTAGAATTGAATTAGGTTCAGGTTCGTTAAACTCTGCTTGTGCAACCTTTTCGGCAGAAGGCTCTATCAAATCATTACTGTCCAAATCTTCAGATATTTCTAATTCAGACTCGGCAACTACTTCATTAATATCTGAAGTTTCAATAGTATCTAAAGTATCTTCATTAATCTCTAATTCTTCAGATGCTTCTGTAACCTCCTCAACAAGGTTATTAGCCACTTCTTGAGATGCAAAAGTTTCTGGTAATTCCTCTAAACTTAAATCAGCATTATTATCAATGACATCTGAGATTACTGGGCTCTCATCTATAGATTCATTAAATTCTGAGGTTGCCTCTAGTTGATCTAGAGATTCATCATTTACTAATTCTTCGGGCGCTTCATCAACAATTGCTTCGGTTAATTCTCCGAGAGTATCATCATGAAATTCTGCAACTACTTCAGACTCAGTTTGTGTAGGTTCTTCAATCGCTACATCTTCGCCAAGATTTACTTCAACTTCTGTAGTTACTTCTACAAGAGATTCGACTTCAAATTCTGCGATATTTAATTCTTCCTGAACAGCGATCGCATCATCTTCAGACACCAATTCCTCAGAAATAGGCTCAGAAATTTCTAAGCTTAACTCAGGGGCGGATTCTTCTTGGAGATCTGATTCTGTTTGGGAGGTCTCAACTTCCTCAGAAACTACTTCTTCAGTAAAGTTGTTAACCTCAAAATCTTCATCTAAAGACTCAACGACTTCAACAACTTCTGGACTTGCTTCAGTTATAGATTCTTCAGCAGCATCACTAATTTCTGTATCTTGAGATTCCTCCATAACATCTTGAGTTTGTTCAGATGTTGTTTCTTGAGGCGCATCTTTTTCCTCGACAGTTTCAGGAATTAGAGCTTCTTCAAAAAACTTTAATAGCTGAGGTACTTGCCAGCCGATATTGGTAAAGTTATTTCTGATTTTCTCAACTGCAAAGGGTTGCAGGCTGGTTATTTCTGACTCAGCCGTGAGCTTAATTCGTAGTGCTGAAACCCCTGATTGCAATAAAACGTTACTTAATAAAAAGCAAATCTCAGCCCAGATAATCCCAAATAAACGCAGCCCCGCAGGAAATGGCGCGATCGCTTGAGCAAGTGGTGCTTCTATGTAGAGTTTACAAAAAATCGCACTGATCACAAAGGCAACTGCGATCGCCACCCAGCCTGTGACATACCAACCATTGCGTTGCTGCTTAACTAGAGTTAGTACACGACGTTCAGCTTCGCTCAAGCTCTCGGATGGCTTCACTAAAAACCAGAGGCTAAAAGGCGAAAAAGGTTGTTGCCACTGTAGCCATACAACTGCGGTGATCGCAGGAAACCCCAGTAAAAATATCTCTAACCATGTGGGAAATACAGGATCGCCCACCGCTAAACCTGCCATGCTTAGCGTCAATAACCACGGCACACCAGCGAGAAAAGCGATATTTCCCCAAATAAATGGATGGCTACTGATTGAGGTCTTGCCACTTAAGGCACTGGGATTTGGTGATGTCATAGGGCATTCAGAAATAATTTATATGTTTTTTAAACTTTTGAGATGCGTCTCCTGTACCTAGTTTTTTATCCTAAACCAGTAGTTAAACGAGTCCAAAAACCTTCATAAATCTGCAACACTTCAGGATCAAGTTTGGTAATGCGATCGCTCAACTTAATCATGCCTTCTGTCGGTTCTAAGGCTTTAATTGCTTTGAGATCATCAGGGATCATAGATTTAGCAATTTTATTAGTTGTCCCAAAACTATTAGCATCACTGATTTTTGCCGCAACTTCTGGCTTCATCACATAATTGATCCAAGCATGAGCACCTTCGATATTAGACGCACCCCTAGGGATCGCCATCGTATCTGTCCAGATCGATGTCCCACTATTGGGCAAGATATATTTGATATTAGGATCTTGCCTTGCTAAGCTAATCGCATCTCCTGAGAAAGCCATACAAATCATCAAATCCCCTGAAGATAATGGATCTCTCCAAGCATCGGTAGTAAAATTGGCGATCGCAGGCATGAGTTCACGTAATTTTTGAAAAGCTTTTTCGATCTTGTCGGGCTCTTTGGTGTTGTAGGAATGCCCCAAAATATGTAACGCCATGCCCATTACTTCGCGAGGATCGTTAACCAAGGTAATTCGTAACTTACTCTTGTGCTCCCATAGATAACTCCAATCGGTTGGTTCTTCTCCAATGATCGAGTTAACTGCCTTGACGTTATAGGCAAGCCCTGTTGTCCCTAAACTGACGGGGATACTAAATACTGCGCCGCGATCGTGGGGCAAATCTAAATAATTACTGGCAATATTACTAATATTAGGCAGTAATTTTTTATTAAGTGGGGCAAGCAATTTCTTGTCCCGCATCTGCGTAACCATATAGTCACTGGGATAGATGATGCTGTAGCCCGATCGCCCACCTGAAGCTTCTAGCTTGGCTAACATCACCTCGTTAGAATCATAGGCATCACCCACAACTTTTATGCCTGTCTCTTTGGTGAATCCCTCTAAAACCTCTTGGTTATTGATGTAGGTAGACCAACCATAAATATATAAAGTTTGTTTGTCTTGAGTAACTGGACGTGGGGCATCTTCTTTGGCTGATTCATTTCCTTGCGGATCTTTATCAAAAATGCCACAAGCGGAGAGACTAGATGCACCAGCTAAAGCAGATGTGACGTAGGCAGTCTGTCTAAGAAATTTACGCCGAGAGATACTCATAGAGTTTGACATTACTGATCAGGAAATGATGTTAGTTTCATAGACGACATTTCAGATGTCATTTACTTAATTGCTATTAGGTTGCAACGGTAGTTTTGGGAAGTGCAACACAATCTTCGGGCATCCATGAAACATAGACTTGACTGTTAAAAGGAGGAGTCTTTTCGCCTTGATGATTAGAACGCACGAGGGTGACTCGGACGGGTGGTACATTTTCACTTGCATGGAGATCAACTACAAACTGAGAGTGATCGCCCAAATAAAGCACATTATTGAGAATGCCGCGATAGGTGTTGTAGGGTTGATTGGGATATTCAGTAGAGAGTTTAATTTTTTCAGGACGGACGCTCACTACGGCTTCAGGAATAGGCAGCCAATGTCTAGGCTTGGCGGCGACGATCGCTAAACCAGTAGACGATCGCAACTCTACAAATGCCCCATCCTGCTCAATTACCCGACATTCAAATAAATTGGTTTCGCCGACAAAATCAGCAACAAAGGCTGAGGATGGGCGATCATAAACCTCCGCAGGTGTGCCGATCTGCTCAATCCTGCCTTGATTCATCACCGCAATTCTAGAGGAGATCGCAAGGGCTTCACCTTGATCGTGAGTAACCATGATGAAGGAAATGCCCAAGTCATATTGCAAATTTGACAGCTCTACCTGCATTTCCTTACGCAGCTTGAAGTCTAGCGCGGCGAGTGGTTCATCCAGCAAAATTACCTTAGGACGATTAACTAGCGCCCTTGCTAGTGCTACCCGTTGTTGCTGCCCACCTGAGATTTGGTTCGGATAGCGATCGCTCAAATGATCAAGCCGAACTTGCTTAAGAGCCTCTTTAACCCGCTGTTGAATTTCTGGCTTTGCCACACCCTTGACCGATAGCCCAAAGGCGACATTATTAAAAATGGTCATGTGCCCAAAAAGAGCATAGCTTTGAAATACGGTATTTACAGGTCGTTGATAAGCAGGAATGTAGGTCATCGGATTGCCTTGAATCAGCACTTCTCCTGCTGATGGTTCCTCAAAACCTGCAACTAGCCTGAGTAGCGTTGTTTTACCACAACCTGAGGGACCGAGGATACTAAAAAGTTCGCCTCTCTGGACTTGCAGATCGACACCCTGCACCACGGTATTGGCTCCAAACATTTTAAAAACCCGTTGAAGTTCGACATCGGGAACTGTACCTGTGGAAGTGGCGAACTGTTTAGCAGTGGTTGACTGTGCCATGTTGTTGCTCAAGCGTCTACTAAATTAATCAAAATTCCAGTCACTAAGTCTCTCGCATTTTAGCGCGTTGTAGCTGATAAATGAGTTGTAATGACAAGGCAATTATTACGAAAATTTGTCCTCCGAAGGCAAGAATGATATCAGAAAGTTTGATATTTGCGACCACAACCCAAGGGAATCCAAAAAACAACCAGACTCCTGCATAGCGTTCGGGGGTGATCGACAGACTAAGCATGATCAATACTGGTAGAAAAATCAATGCTGAAACTGTACCTGTTGCCCATGCTGAAGGGTTACGGTTTTTGAGTAATAAAATCAACTGGGTGACTAAAGATAGGATCAAGATCGAGATCGCAAAGGAAGCAATAACTATCAACGCCCTACTCCGCATTTCGGCATTATTCCACGAATTTACCCAAACTAAAATTGGTAACTGGGTAATTAAGAGGTTAATGGCGATCGCGATCGGGGCGGGACTTTTATCTGACCAAATCAAATCCCGCAAAATATAGCCAAAACCCGATGGATGCTCCTCAGTGGTGGACAATGCTCCAAATCTTACCCAATCCAGCAAGGATTGTCTTTGGGGCGTGAGAGCGGTAATCGCGGCTAAAAACACAAAGAAGTTAGCAATGTAAATAAACAACATCAGCAGGAACTGGAATTCTCCGTAAAATCCCTTATCGGCAAAACCAGATTGGATACAAAATCCTAACATCAAGATTTCTAGATACAGAGTTACCAGATAGCTCTGCCCTTTGCTGACTATAGTTGCGGTGGGATTGTGAAAGCGTCTTTCTAAAATGCGCCAGATCGCTAAGCTTAAAATCACTAGATTTACAACTGTAAAAATATGTGAAGTCCAGATGTTGGAAGTAATTGGTAAATACCACCATTCTGCTTGGATAGCGTTGATGCGTCCGCCTACTAAAACCTTACTGAAACTGCTCCATGCAGTGAAGATATTCCACCACATAAATGCAGGCACAATCCAAACAAAGGTAACAAACGAAAATACTAAGGCTCCTGCGGTTACTTGTCCACCAAACTTGGCTTGCCAACCACTAAGCAAAGCCAACAAAATTGCCCCACTAAACAAAAGAAAGGCAGTGCCTATCAGTAATACATAAAAACTTAATAAAAAAGCGATCGGGACATTGGCATTAATGGCGGCTAGCAAGTGATAGGGGATAACTAAGCCAAGCCCAATATAGGCAAGCAATGGTACACCCATGATTTTGCCCATGAGAATGCTAATGCTCGATCGCGGACTGATCCGAATAAAGTTGAGCGTACCCTTATAGTCTTCAAGGGAAATATCTGAGATGAGACTATAAACTCCCGCTAGAAATAAAACAAAAGGCTCAGTCCAAGTAATAAATCGAAATTGCTCTAACCACCAATCTGCCCAAGATTTTGCACAGCCAAATCCACGTACTTGGGCATAGCACTCTTCGCTAGGTATGCGTTGGCTATAGAACAGAAGTAATATGATTTGGAATAGTAGTGATATGCTAATCGCGACTATCAGATTCCTTAATTTGAGCTTGCCACGAATCTCTCGTAATAATTGAGGATTCCAATTACCAACGCGATCAAGCCAAGATATTGCTGCTGGAGAATTCATTGGCGAATTGTTCATAGGTCATTTTAGGCGATCGCTAATCGATCAGGTGCGATTAGATTTTATGATAGTCAGAACAAAACTCTATGAGTAGTTATCCCGTTAAATAGTTAAAAAATAGTTACAAAATCACTTTAAGAACTACAAAATCCAAGCATTATCAAGAATTCTATGGAAAACGCAGAGGATCAATCAGACTCCCAAAAAGTAAATCCAATTGATGCAGTTAATCCTGAACAACCAAAGATTACTTCTGTTGATGACACTATTCATAAGATGAATGAAGTAGAGCAAGCTGACGGAATTAAGCCAGTAGATAAACCGAAAGATTCTATTAATGATGTAACCAATTATCAGCCTAATTACAATTATAAGAATCAAAAATTACGCTTTGGATTACTTGCTATCTTAGTTGCTGGTAGCTTGTTAATTTTCCTACGCTCTCTTGTAGATGGTAATATTGGTAAACCTACACCTGCTATGTTTCCTGAACGGCTTGAGCTAACTGAAGCGAAGTTGACACAATCAGAACCTCTCATCGATACAAAAGATTTCTATTTTAAACCCAAATATTTATCGGGACACCGTTACAAATTTTTGGTAGATAATCAGCCTATAGATATTGCTTTGCGTTATGGCGTAGGAACGGAAGGGGATATTCCCATTTTCCTGAAAGAACTAGCCAATATTGATATGAATGAAGATGAGATCCGCCAAAAAATTGTGCGTAAAGACCCCATCGGCTACTATGCAATGTTTACTTATCAAAATCAAGCTTATTTAACTGCCTGCATTAATCCAAGGGGAATATCGACAGTCACCAAAGAACAGTTTGATGATAATGCTAGCGATCGCGCTATGGATCGGGATGTGATCATTAGTTGGTTATTAGGACAGAAAGATCTACGAGATCGGCGTTGTCTATGGACATTAATGTCTACACCATTAACAGCAGATAAGGATAGGGCTGCTACTAATCAAAAATTAGAGAAAATTTGGATTTCGTGGTATGAATGGTGGAAAACAAACTTTCCCCAGCCTTAACATCACTATATCAATTTGCATTTTGCTATAGGCGTAATCAAAATATCCAAGCTTTTGCTGTGATTGATTAATGTAACTTTTAATTTACAAAACATGAGTAATTCAAATTCAAATTCCACTGAGGTAATTACCGCTAACCTACTTCGTCTCGCAGGTTATGGACTTTTATTACTAGCACTTTCTAACTTTGCGGATGCACTATTACCTCCCAAGTTTGTCCAAGATCCCACATGGGAATTTACTACATTAGGCAAGCTAGTTGGTACTTCTCCTGTTCCGATTATTGGCTTAGTTTTAGTATTTTATGGTGAATCAACAGCGCGTTCTGCTTTTGGTAAAAATATCCTCAAGTTTTTGTCATGGCTATCACTATTATTAAGCATTTTCTTTGTGATCATGCTATTTATCGGTATTAGTGCAGCAATTCGGATCAATGGCGACAATAACACTCAAGCTAGCGCTGTTGCATCCCAACAAATTGCTCAATTTAATGCCATCAAAGAAAATATCAAAAATACTAATGATGCTAATTTAAAGAAAGCCGCAGAATTTATTGAGAAGCGATCGCCAAATATCAAATTGGATAAAAATAATCCTGCGGAGTTGAGAAATCAATTAGAGGCAGAAATTACCAAGAATGAGAAGGCGATTAAGCAAAACATTGAGGAAGGCAAAAATAAGACATTTCGTCAGCTCGTTAAGCAAGCACTTAAATGGTATTTTGAAGCGATAGTTTCGGCGTTCGTCCTATTTGGCATTTGGAATCAAACGAAGTGGACAAGAACTAATCAACGTCGCAAGAAAAAAGGCTCTAAGTCCGCAACTAGTTTGGCTGATGTTGCCAGTACACCTACCTTTGAAAATGATTCTTTAGATTCCGAAGATCAATAAGAGAGATGGGAAAACGTCCTATCTCTCTTATTGATCTTTTGTGGAAGCCTACGCCTTCGAGGCGCACTTCTACAAACCCCAAAATCTACTAATGATTTGGGACTACTACACAGACTTTCTAAACATTTCGATTAAGGGTTTAGTTAGCCAATGAGTGCCAATCTTCCATTGATGTTGGAGGGTTGGCATTCTTAGTAAGTAGGCTAATCTTCGCATGGCGCTGGCGGGCAGTCCATCAATGCTAAATTTACCAAAAATAGAAGCAGTTGCCCCATCAACTCCTAAACTAATAAATTCACCGAGAGGAATGTAGTTAAAGTTGACTAGGGATTTTTGATTGAGGCTTGCCCAGATATTCCATGCACAATATTGTGACTGCTGGAAGGCAACCTGTGCTGTGGCTGGCAAAGGCTCACCATTGACATCTAGTCCTGCTAAATCACCGATCGCAAAGACATCGGCATACCCCTTAACCTGTAAAGTTGGCTCAGTAGCGATCGCACCTTGCCGATTATGACCAATTGGGAGATTTTGAATTACTTTAGAGAAGGTGCTTCCCACTGTCCAAAGCACAATATCAACTGGCAAGGTATCACTGCCGTCGGCATAGTCTAGAGTAACTTCATCTTCAGTTACTTGGGAAACTCTGGTATTTAGATCTGTCCATACACCACGTTGGGACAGGGCAAGTTCGGCGATCGCCCGATTTGCCTCTGTGGAGTTAGCTAAAATTTTGGCATTGCGATCAACTAGGCGGACTCGACCACGATCTTTGAGGCGATCAGCGATTTTACAAGCAAGCTCAACCCCGCTACTACCACCACCTGCGATACATACACGAATCTTGTCGCGATTGGAAGCTTCTAACAATTCCAGTTTGCTATTAAGTCGATAAAAATCATTGAGATTCCGAAAAGGAATGGCATATTCCGAAGCTCCTGCGACATAATGCATCGGTGTTTCGCCACCGATCGCTAAAACTAGGCGATCGTATGACAATACATTCGGTTGACCGATATTAACTTCTACTTGCTTCGCTTCAAAATTAATATTAGTTATGAGACCTTGAATAAACTGAATCCCTGTATCAGCGAGTAATTCCGTAAATGTGGGCGCGATTTCCCATTCTTGCATTTCGGCTGTGACTAGCTCATAGAGAAATGGTGTAAATAAGAAGCGATCGCTTTTATCAATCAGGATAATTTCAGGCATGACCGCCCAAGGTAGCCGTGCGAGATTAAGCGCAGTATACAAACCGCCAAAACCACCACCAAGAATACAAATTCGTGTCATGAAAAAATCCAATTCAGTTTTTTTATTCTATACGATCGCTGAGATATAGCTTTTCCAGTTAGTACAGAGGTTTGAGTCATCACATTCAGTAATGACTCAAACCTCTGTACATCGTTATGATTGCAGCAAAGTACTATAAAAGTCTTACCGCTGTCTGACAAAAAGCGTCATATAGCAGTCCTAAATCATTGGTAGATTTTTGGGTTTGTGGAAGACCAACACTTTGGGGTGCGTTTCCACAAACCATTTAGGATGGCTATATATCCTTAAAAAATTAACTTCGGGTTAAGTTTAGGTTATCTTTTTTGGCTTGTGTATACACATTGTCAGACTTTACTATCAATTAGGCACTTTGTTAGTTGGGGACTGTGTGGTTAAATCTGTCTTACTTGCTCAATTGTCAGAAGAGCAAGCGATGATTTGGCATAAAGCTTTATCATCGCATCAACTTGAAGTTTGGGCAGCCCCTGAATCCCAAGATTTACTAAAACTGCTCACTCAAAAATTAAAAGCTAATCAATCCTTACCTGAGCTAATAATTGCCGATATTGGTGTTAGGCATGAGGGTGGAACATCATTATTGGCGACGGAACTTTGTAAGTGGTGTACAGATAATGCTCCTCAAGTAAAAATTCTGCTTATTAATCCAAGACAGACTCAAATTAAAGAAGTAGAAAAGCGTTGGGCAATTCGTCGTGGCGCGATCGATCTCTTACCTAAGGTCTCTATCCATAACCTCAGTTCATCATTGGTGATTGCCGCAAAATCTATAGGGATAGAAGTTAAGCCAGAGGTTTTGAAAGCATCGATTAGTGCACTGAAGTTGAGACAGAATCAGCCTGATCGCGGTACATTGCAGGGTAAAAACATTCGACAAACGGCAACTGAGGAGTTAGCCAGAAAAATGGCAATGATTCCTCTGATGGTCATGGCAAGTGAGCCTGAAGTCAAATCAATCAGTAATTCCTTACCTAGTTCTCAAAGGCAAATAGCACTAGATGCAACTATCTCAGAATTAAAGCTATATAGGGTCAAAATTGATTTAGATGAAGTTGGTGGTGCTGCCCAAAAACTATTTCAGGATGATCCCCTTTTGCCAGGACTGATCATTTATGAGAAAGAATTTTTTGTGGGGATGCTATCTCGGCGTAAATTTTTAGAATGTTTGAGTCGTCCCTATGCCCTTGAATTATTTTTAAAAAGACCTTTACGAGTTCTCTACGAACAAGCAGAAACTCAGATTCTCCGATTGCAGGGAAATATCTCGATTGTCATGGCATCGCAAAAGGCTCTTAGTCGTGCTAGTGGAGATATTTATGAACCCGTAGTTGTGCATCAAGAGGATGAAGTTTATTCCGTACTAGATATTCACGATTTGTTACAAGCACAGTCCCATATTCACGAACTAGCGACTAAGTTATTACGCGAACAGACACAGGCAACGATGTTTCAAACGGAAAAGATGGCAAGTTTGGGGCAGATTGTTGCTGAGGTATCCCATGATATTCGTAATCCTGTATCAGCGATTTATGGAAATACGGAATGTCTCTTGACCTATATCGAAGGTGTAATGCAGATTTTAAAGGCTTATGAGGCAGAATATGGGACCTCATCGCCAATGATCAGTAAAACTCTAGAACAAGTAGATTGGGATTTTGTTCGTTCTGATTTACCCCAAGTTGTGCGAAGTATTCAATCTGGTTCAAAATATCTGCGTCGCTTGGTGGATACATTACAAAGTCTTTCACATATGGAAGATCAGGCTAGCCCAGAACCGATTGATTTACTGGAATGTGTAGATAGTAGCCTAACGATTCTCAGTGGCAGAACTAGAAATGTGCAGATTATCAAAAACTACATTAATCTTCCCAAAATTAATGGATATACCGATCGCTTAATCCAAGTGTTTATGAATTTGCTCAGTAATGCCATTGATGCTTTGATGGATTTGCGATCGCAACCTGATTTAATCCAGAAGCGCAATCAAGCTTTACATAAAGAGGAAAATGAGGACAGTCGTCGGTTAGGTCAAGTTCAGACTATATCTGATATTGCATGGCAACCATTAGTTGTGATTTCTGCGGCGATTGCTGAACTCGATAATCGTAAATGGATATCAGTCAAGATTGCGGATAATGGAATGGGTATTCCCCATGAGATTCAAGATCGCATCTTTGATAATTTCTTTACAACTAAAGGTCAAAGTAAAGGTACTGGCTTGGGGCTAGCTATCTGCCATCAAATCATTACCCAACAGCATCATGGCAAAATCGTGTTGCGATCGCCCTATCTCAATCACCAAGGTGATGTCACTATAGGCACTGAGTTTGAAGTGTTGTTACCAATTAGCTAAAAAAATAATGAAGTGCCTTGCAAAGCACGGTACTTCATTATTTTTTTGGTTCAATAGGCGAATCTAGGAAGTCCAACATGACAAAGGGCTCAATGCTTTTAATGACGGGTGTTTCAGATATCGAAGACCTCCGAGGCTAAAACTATTGCACATCAAGCATTTCAGCTCTTTAAGATAAAATACCTCCCCGCCTCCCCCGAAACATCTATTGAGCTAACCTGCTTTGGCGCTTCAGGTCAAAGGCTTACCTACTCTCCCTCCTGCTTACTTTTAGTTCGTCGAACTAACGTTAAGACAACTTCAGAAAACAGCGGAAAGTTAGGTTTCATAATATTTACTCCCGATCGCCAAGAGGTCGTGATTATTTTCTAAAAACTCATTGTCTGATGATCGCTGTAGGTGATCATTTTTTCATGAGAAGAGTAACAATTTCTTTTTTGTGGGTTTTCCATTTGAGCGCAGTCTTGAGATCGCTTCTAAAGGTTCTTTTTTTAGCCATTCTTGATAGTGTTGTTCCTATGACTGTTCTAGGCGAAAAAACATATACTCATCAATTTGAGCGCGATTAGCTCAATAATAGGTAATTGCAGCATAGATTTTTTCTAGGTTTAAGCTTGTTAGTTATTCTGAAATTTCTTCAGGACTATAGCCGCTTAAGATACTTTCAGCTGATCGCTACTTTCTTCGCTTAATAGTTTCTCGATGTATGACTCTAAATGAACTAGTTTTACTACACTTAATCGATGCAGTTTTTCTAGGATTTCCATCTCTTTTTGCCATTGTTCGACAGAAATAATTTGTGATTCTGCGACTTCGACGGTCACATTTGGAATATCAAAACCTTCGAGACTATAGCCATCTTGTCCTAATTCGTTTATGTTGTAATGCTCTACAACCGTAGCAACTGAACCACGCTTGAGATTATATGTGGGGATATCTTGCAGTAAGACCACTTCAGAGAATAAAGGAAATTTAGGTTTCATATATTTACTCGCGATCGCTCAAACGTTTAGGAATTAGGGTAACAAACTTTGCTTGTTGATTTGTTAACATCCAGATGGTAGTAACTTCAAGCTCTACTCCGTTAACTCCTCTTAGGATTGCATCAATTCTATACTTACTCCCATAGATTGTCGTCTCTACAAATTTGGCAGGTTGTGTCAAAATTTGCTCTCTCAGGTCAATTTCTAGCTGCTGCCAGTTTTCTAGTATATATCCTGCTTTCTGAAGAAATTGCGATTTGTCATCTTTAGGCAAAAGCACCAAAAGGTATTTTGTCAATTTTTCTTTGGCAATTACTGCGTTTGTGGGCAGAAGCATAATTTGATTTGCAAATCATTACTGATTATAGCTTTTGGCAATGAAACTGTGTTAACGCCTAATGCGATCGCTAAGTCAAAAATATATTTTTATGAGATGAGTAAAAGTTCTTTTTTAACCTGCTCTCTATGCGATCGCAAGTTTGCTATTACTTAAGATGATTTTTAATCTTTTTTAAGACGCGGAACACTTCAACTAAATCTTGACTGCCAGTAGGAAAAAATATTGAATATGATCGCGAAGCACTGTATAGAGGCGTTGGCTGAGCGATCGCCTTCAGAAAAATAAACTCATCACCATTTGTGATCATTCCAAACGATGGAATATCAGGTTGTGGGTTACACATCATATATGACAGAGCTTGTGGCATTGCTAACGAAGCCATAATCGTGCGTTTTGCCTCAATCACTAATACCCATAGCTTTTCATGCACAATTAAAGTATCAATTCTACCGCGCAAAATTTCTTCATCACCTTCTAAAGCAAATTCAACTGATTCTTCTGTACGCACTTCATATTCAGGCTCATAGAATCCGACTAAATCTAGTAATGGCGAGATCATGAGCTTGTCAACAGCACCTTCGGCTAAGATTCTACGCCTTCTATGTGCTGCAAATCTTACTAATAGGCGATCAAGTACGGCTTTTTCAATCTCTGTTAGTTCTGGTAAATTATCCTGCCACTCTCTAAAAAATGTCGGCGCGGTGCATGGCAACAGTTGAAATTTGTCTTCAACATCCGCTATGGACAAAATTGTTTTAGAGATAGGTAGGGTGACAGCCATAAGAGTGTTTTCGGATCTGTAGTGATATCTTAGCTCAGCTATGCGATCGCCTTAAAAATTAGTTCTCTATGCGATCGCACCCTAACGATCCCTTTTAACAGTTCTTTCTTTAACCATTCTTGAAAATAGTTTTAGAACACCTTCAGACTTTCTGTCTTTGAGAAATTTGGATGAGTAATCGCAGGGCTTCGTTAACTGAGTCACTTGTGGGGAATGCTTGTGCAACATCAGGATCGAGTAATACTACATTTGTCCCTGTTTTGTAGCGCTCAACATATTTTCCTCTAACGCCACCTTTCATTTTGCTAAAGTCATATTCAGGAAGCATTTCGTCCTCTAATTCGTGATTATTCTCCATCTGCATAAAACCTCCGCTCATTTCGGGTTGCTTCTCGTGCGCTAATAATCCGAACCCGATCTGCTCGATCTGTGTGTGGGACTACTAGGATTCGATTGGTGCTGGATAAACCAATGATAACGTAACGTTCTTCACCATAAGAGTGATCGGGATCGGGGAATGTAATAGATAAGGGATCATTAAATACCGTAGATGCCTCGATGAATGACACGCCATGTTTTTTTAGATTTAAATTTGCTTTATCTGGATTCCATTCAAATTGCATTTAACAAGTTTTTAGTCTGATTAGCTAAATAATAAGTAATTACGGCATAGATTTTTTCTAGGTTTAAGCTTGGCAATTCTTCTAAAATTTCTTCGGGGTATAGCCGCTTAAATAGTATTTAATGACATCTTGAATGCCAATACGATGACCATTAATACGAATGTCATCAGGGCTTAGAAAATCGAAATAGTCTTCTAAAAGCCTAGGTATTGCATCTTCTCTGTGAGTACTATCTTAACTCAGCTATGCGATTGCTCAAAAGTTCATTGTCAGAGTTCGCTGTAAGCGATGATCACTATTTTAAATATTCCAATACAAAAGCCCACCCCTGAGAGTGAGCTTTTGAGATATTCGTTTCGCTAAGAGGGGAGGCTTGCACCCGCAACCTCAAGGCATCTATAAACCTAATATTAGTATGCAAACGCTAAAAAAGCAACTATACTCTTAAAAAAAACAAAGATGACCTTTCCGCAATGCATTTTTCTAATGAGCAACTGTCAAATATTCCCCACATAATTTCCGCTCCACGCTTTGCGACCTATCTCCAATACTGTTGTAATGACAGGACAAAAGCACTTAAACTTTATCAATGGAACTTACAGCTATCCTCTGCTTTTGTTATTCCAATACATCTATTGGAAGTCAGTATCCGTAATGCAGTGGTTGAGGCATTAGAGAATATACATACATCAAACTGGCCGTGGACTCAAGGTTTCATAAGGAGCTTACCAAATCCAACCTCTACATATAGTCCTAGAAAAGATCTTATGTCAGTAGCACGAAGAGAGCCAACAATGGGAAAGGTCGTCGCTGAACTAAAGTTTGTGTTTTGGGAAAAGATGTTTACTACGCGTCATGATGCAAGGATTTGGAATGATCATCTCAAAGTTATACTTCCATATTCTCCAACTGCAATGACTGTTAGTCAAATAAGATCATGTATCTATAATGATATTGGTCAGATACGAGAATTAAGAAATAGAATTGCTCATCATGAACCAATATTTTCACGCAATACAATAGATGACTACAACAAGATTCTTAAGATGATATCTTGGAGGAATAAGGTGACATCTGAATGGATGGATAGCTTTCAGTTAGTAACAAAATTGATAGCAGAAAAACCAATTACCTAACAGACGCAGAATTAAAAATTCCACAAACTTCATAAAAAAGGGGCGCGATGCGCCCCCTTTTTTTATTGTGCAGTAGTTGGTAAGACTGCTACTGATTTTGCATTTGGAGCTTTAGCTTGGAGAAACTGGGTTTCTTTTACGGCTTGATTGGATAGGGAGAAGAGAGGGTTAGAAGCAATACCAGCGATCGCTGTGAAGATCAGCGTAAAGACGATCGCCGCTTGGAGAGGCTTCATACCAACTTGAGTCCATGTAATTGCTGGATAATTCTTGACAGAAGCAGACATTTCTTGAGGTTCTTTAACTACCATCATCTTAACGACGCGGATGTAGTAGTAGAGAGAAACCACACTCATTACTAGAGCTAGTAAGACCAAGCCATAGGCTTGAGCTTGCCAACCTGCCCAGAAAATATAGAGCTTACCAAAGAAACCTGCGAGGGGAGGAATACCACCAAGGGAGAGGAGACATACACTCAAAGCTAGGGTCAGCAAAGGATCTTTTTGGTATAAGCCACTGTATTCACTGATTTGATCGGTTCCTGTGCGCGAGGCAAACAGAATCATACAGGCGAATGCCCCCATGTTCATGAACAGATACAATATCAAGTAAAACACCATGCTGGCGTAACCTGCTTCGGAGTCGATCGCCATACCGAGCATCACAAAACCTGCTTGACCGATGGAGGAGTAAGCCAACATCCGTTTCATGCTGGTTTGCGCGATCGCTACCACGTTGCCCAAGACCATACTTAAAACGGTCAATACGACAAACACGTAATGCCATTGGAGAGAAGCCAGAGGGAATGCGGTAATCAAAAATCTGAGTGCCAAGCCGAAACCAGCTACCTTAGAGCCAATTGACAAAAAGGCAACTACAGGCGTTGGTGAACCTTCGTAAACGTCAGGAGTCCATTGGTGGAAAGGTACTGCGGAGAGCTTAAAGGAAACCCCAGCAATTACAAATACCATCGCAATAATTAAAGCCGTGTTGCTAACGGTAATCTTTGAGGCGATCGCGGATAGAGAGGTTTCGCCGCCCGAAAGTCCGTAGAGTAAGGACATCCCATAAAGGAAAATCGCCGAGCTTGCTGCACCGACTAATAAATATTTGAGTGCCGCTTCATTGGAGCGTGGATCGCGTTTGGTGTAACCCGACAGCAAGTAAGACGAAATACTCAGGGTTTCAAGGGAGACAAATACCATCACCATTTCGTCGGAGCCAGTGAGGAACATGCCGCCGAGGGTAGCACTGAGCAAAATGACTAGATACTCGCCAACTACTACGCCTGACTGCTCTAGATAACGGATCGAAACGAGGATCGTAAATAGAGCCGATAGGGCAATAATGGCGCGAAAAATAATGCTGAGTTTGTCACTATTAAAACTGCCCAAAAAGGCGATCGGATTTTCTAAGCCTGTCCATTGCCACACAAGGGCGGCTGTGGATGCGACTAAACCTGCGATCGCAATATTAGGAAGAACATTTGCCGACTTGCGCCCTGATGCAATCAGATCGACGACTAGCACGAGTACCAATGTCCCAATGACAATGAGTTCTGGCAAGATCGCGCCACTATTGAGTAGAGCATTGAGACTTGCTGTATCCATACTTAATTTATGTGTTGTTTCTATGGCAATTGTATAGCAAAACTTGAAGCCCCTCTAATTTCTTATTTTCTCTCTCTGTAGCAAAGAAATCGAACTAGAATCAGGGTTTTACAGCTTCTAAGAAGCTCTCAATGAGCTATTGAGTTTGTTATTAGTTTATACAAGCCATATTATAGATTGAATACTATGATTTTTTTAAAAATAATAGTCATTACACTATAAAAACTGATTGTGATGGCATAGCGTAGCTACGCCATCACAATCAGTTTTTGAGAAGCAGTTAGGGTTCTGCAAAAAAAATAAGGAACCAAATTTTTTGTTGCGCGGCTTTGCCGCGCAACAAAAAATCGGTTCTTTATTTTTTGTATGCGCCTTAGCGATGTTGCAATACCTAAATTTCTAGATTTGTGGAGATGAGGATCATGGCGCGATCACATATTTCCTGACGGTTGACTAATTGCGCTAACTCTTTAGGCTCATATCGACCTTCCTCAACCTCTACGGATGCACGATCAACAGCTTCGGGATAAGCCTCGGCAATTGCTAGGCGTAATTCCTCAGTATTAAGGTATGTCCCGCCAGCTTTACGGCGTTGATTTTTCGTTTGGATACCACGTATAGAATTACGAATTGATAGCTCCCAAGATCTGGTGGTGCGATTCTCAACTTTTTGCTTGATTAGATGCATGAGCAGAATTACGGCATAGCTACGAATATTGTTGATTTTGTCATCTCGGCTCATTTCTTCTAATTCATCAACAATTCCCAAAGCTCCATCTATATCGCCTTTAAGCAGAAATTCTTTCAATGCTAAAAGTTCTTCCATATTTTTATCCCATATTTTTATTTATATGAGGCTTGCGTAATATCGCAATATACTCTCTTACCCCAAGAATTAGTAGTGCGGCGCAAAGCGCCGCACTACTAATTCTTGGCTATCTTTAGTCTGGGAAGAGTAATAACAATAATTATAGCGATCGCATCTTTCAGACTAATTTTATTGTTATACCGCCTTTGGCGGTATAACAAACTATGCTTGGCGATCGCGTTGAGTTTTTGAAGAGACATTCGCAGAGCATTTCGCCGAGGTGTTAGCTGAATTATTTGCAAAGGGTTGCAAATTCCAACCAAACACCGTAAAGCTTTTGTGCTTGCGTTGCATCTGACGCAGGATCTTGACCACTTCCATCAAATCTTCGCGGTTGTCTGGAGGTTTCTTGGTGCGTAGTCTTGCAAAGGGCAACAGCACCCCAAATTGAGCAGCAGCATTGCAAAAGGAATTAAGCATTGCGCGTTCGGGCGCATGGACTCCGATGGTTGCCTCGCCTACTTGAATCAAACAGCCTTTATCACTGCCCGTCGCCTCACGGGTAACGCGATCAATTGTCAATGAACAACGCATCGTGATGTAGTCCGACACCGCCACAGGATCGGAGAAACTCACATTCCAATCATGGCTCAGAGCATCAAGCCTTGAGCAGAGCATCAACCAAACGGTAAAAAATTCGGAATAATTTTGGCGATCGCCTTCACTGCAAGAACTACTCTGGGTGGCAATACCAAACGAGCGAGCCTTAGATGCTGACAGCAACAAAATGGGATCGGAAGCATCAGAAACATGAGTCATAGTCAAAACCAAAAAACTCTTTGAATAATGTACATTTATCAAAGAGATCTGTCACCTGTCATTTATGACTAGAAATAGGCAAAATCTAGCAAAAAATTGTTTTCTTTGATTTAGGCTAGCTTTCTGATGGAATTACTTGCAAAACTGACTTTGGTAACAGCTTGTCTTTAAACCAAACTGTTAATGCAGGAGTATCGCTTACCTTCACACCCGCTTTTTCGAGATTTAGCCGTTCGGAAATAGCCAAAATTAAATTTTCACAATTAGCCTGTCGTACCTGCGAAAACTTTTTGCGTAAATATTCAGGTCGCCAATAGCCCACTATCTCTAATAAATAACTGCGTCCGTCAGGATGCACTAAGCGAAAATCAGGAATCATCACACTTCCGGGAATAGGAATTAAATCCACTTCTCTTTCTAATTTCCATTCCGTTTTTAAATCAGCCCATTTCTCCGCAAAGGAAGCTTCAAGCGCACTATCATACATTTTGCCCACAGGATAATGGCTGACTAACCCACATTCCGAATCAAGGGTAAATAAACCCTTACGCTTTTGTTTAGAATAGGTATCCTTTTCAACGAGCGTGGCTTGCAGACTCCATTTCGTGACATGGAGTAAAGCAGGGAGAAGCTTAGCGATCGCTAGTCCATAGCGTGTACTTGTGCCAAATAAACTAGTTGCGCCATCAACGGTAATCGTAAAGCCATAATCCACATCTCCTTCGATATAAGACATTAATTGAAAGAGCTTGAGATAGCGAAAGAGCAGCTTATATTCCCCCGGATCATTGCGATGCACATTCAGTGTCATGTGACTAGCGCGATAAAAAATTCCTTGTACTTGCGAGAGATTATAGCGATGGATGAGGTCTTCAGTAGTTGGTGTATCAAATTGGGTCAGAATTTGATTCTCCATGAGATCTGCATACAGCCCCTGCTTAATTTGAGAGGGAATCACTTCACGATTGAGTTCTTGAGTGAGTTTTTCCGCAAGCTTTTCTAACGTTTCGCTAGTAGCTTGTTGACTAGGAATAACTTGAGCCGAAAGTTCAAAGACGCGGCGGCGCAATTCCTGCGGTTCTAATGGACTAATAATTTCAAAGGTGCTAAAGCTAGATTTGAGAATATGCGCTAATCCCCGCTTTACGCGATAATCTGGCGTATCACCTTCTAGTTCTTGCAATTGGCGATCGAGTTCGCTCTGGGGTTGTCCCTTGCAACTTTCAAAAATAGTGATTAATTCCGTAGCGATCGCCTGATGCGGATCATCCAATTTCAGTCTTTTGGGAATGACAGTTTCGCCATTCAGTCGGTGCATCAAGAGATCGCTAGGTAGCATAAATATTTTGCAGCAGTACTAATTTCCCTTTATTCTTGCTCAATTCTTACTCAGATGATGGTTTGCTTATTTCCGCTAGACCATATCCAATTAAAATCCCAAGACAACTTGCAGCCAAATCTCCAATATCAAAGGTTCGATTTGGTGAAAGTGATTGGCATAATTCTTCTATAAAAGTGAAGATACTAAACACTAATGGGAACAGTGGCAATGTCCAAGCTGCAAACTTGAAAGTACGATGATTGCCAGCCATCTGTCCTAAGAAAGTTGATAACCCATACAGAAATATATGCCCAACTTTATCATTTTGGGTCAGATATTCGGGTAAGGCACGGTTATAGGCAAGGACAATGATCAGCGTAAATACGCTCAAATAGATTAAAGCCAAAACCTTCCAGACTAAATTGTTAGGTTTCATCACAACAATACGGACATATTTAAGTAGTTAAACATAAGTAAACTTAAAACCCAGATTGTCATGCCGATCTCTACGTTAACGGCACGGCAATCTGGGTTTTATTTATAACTATGCTGAACTACTTAAATAATACAATATGGCGTTTACAATGGGTTTTACCATGTTGTTTTATGTCTGAAATTTAATGGCTGAATTAGTTCTGTCCTCGACTCAAATCAATCGCGCTGCCCTCACACCGATGATGCTGCACTATATCGAAATGAAGGAGCAGTATCCCCATGCGGTCATGCTGTATCGATTAGGGGATTTTTTTGAGGCTTTTTTTGAGGATGCAGAACTAATTTCACGGGAGTTAGAATTAGTCCTGACGGGGCGCGATGGTGGTAAGGTGATCGGGCGGATTGCGATGGCAGGGATTCCCCACCATGCCCTCGATCGCTATGCTAATCAATTAGTTGAAAAGGGCTACTCGATCGCTGTTTGTGATCAAATGGAGGCAGCTTCCGAAGCACAGGGGCTAGTTCGTCGTGAAGTCACGCGAGTAATTACCCCCGGAACTGTGATCGAGGAGGGGATGCTGGCGGCGAAGAAAAACAATTTTTTAGTCGCGATCGCTAATGGTGGCGATAACTGGGGCTTAGCCTATACCGATATTTCTACAGGTGAGTTTGCAGTCACACAGCTAAATAGTACTGAGCATTTAATTCAAGAACTCTTGCGCTTGCAACCTGCGGAAGTTCTCATTCCCATTGATGTCCCAAATCCGCAATTATTTCGTGGTTCCAAATCGGAAAAAGCTGCCGATTTTTGGGAAGGCATCGCCCAGAAAAAGCAATCATCTTTGCCCGAACCCTTTAGCGCTTTACCTGAGAGCTTTTGTTATACGCCGCGATCGCAATCCTCTTTTGCGCTTGCCGAAGCCAAGCAACGAATTCTTGAAACATTTCGGGTGCGATCGCTAGAGGGATTTGGCTGTCAGTCTTTGCCCTTAGCTATCCGCGCCGCAGGGGGGATTTTAGAATATTTAGAATCGACTCAAAAAAGTGTGAAGATGCCCTTGCAAGGGATTTCTACCTATGCGATCGCGGATTATTTGATTCTCGATAACCAAACGCGCCGCAATTTAGAAATTACCCAAACCGTGCGCGATGGCACATATTTTAGTTCGCTACTTTGGGCATTGGATAAAACGACAACGGGCATGGGTAGTCGGGCTTTGCGGCGTTGGCTATTGCAACCTCTTAAGGATATTGCCGCGATTAACGAACGTCTTGATACCATTTCCGAATTATATAAACAACATTCTCTCCGTAAGAATCTCAGAAGTTGTTTGAGTCAAATTTATGATATTGAGAGGTTATGTAGTCGCATTGGTGCAGGCACGGCAAATGGACGGGATCTCATCGCTGTAGCCGTATCCTTAGATCGAATGCGTGATGTTGCCGATGTTGTGGCGAAGTCCAATTCTCGTTATTTAAAAGCTCTGCAATCCGTGCCATCAGAACTGCTTCAATTGGGCGCACAGTTGCAAAAAACACTAGTGGAAGAGCCGCCAATTTATATTACGGAAGGAAATATTATTCGTTCGGGAGTGAATGAACAGTTAGATCATCTGCGCCAACAGAGTCGCGATGATGTGGAATGGTTGGCAGCCTTTGAGAAACAGGAAAAGGAACGCACGGGTATTAATACGCTCAAAGTTGGCTTTAACAAAGCTTTTGGCTATTACATTAGTATTTCTCGCGGCAAGAGCGAACAGGCTCCCGCCGACTATATTCGTAAGCAAACTCTTACTAATGAGGAACGTTACATTACCCCTGAATTGAAGGAACGGGAAACGCGGATTCTCAATGCGGATAATGAATTGAAGCAATTGGAATATGATATTTTTGTAGAACTGCGATCGCTTGCCGCCAAATATATCGAGCCAATGCGAACCCTCGCTACAGCCCTTGCCGCCGCCGATGTGCTATGTAGCCTTGCAGAAGTTGCTGTCACCTATAACTATTGCCGTCCTGAAATCAGGAGCGATCGCTCTATTGCTATTCATAATGGTCGTCATCCTGTCGTTGAGCAGTCATTACCCGCAGGCTTTTTTGTTCCTAATTCCACCTATCTTGGTCATGATGAAAAATCTCCTGATTGCCCCGATCTGATTGTCCTAACGGGACCCAATATGAGTGGCAAAAGTATCTATTTGCGGCAAGTGGGGCTGATTCAATTAATGGCTCAAGTCGGGAGTTTTGTGCCTGCGGAGTCGGCAACCTTGGGCATCTGCGATCGCATCTTTACCCGTGTCGGCGCAGTGGATGACCTCGCTACAGGGCAATCAACCTTTATGGTGGAAATGAATGAAACCGCGAATATTCTCAACCATGCCAAAGAGAATTCCTTAGTACTTCTTGATGAAATTGGGCGTGGTACTTCCACCTTTGATGGCATGGCGATCGCATGGTCAGTCGCCGAATATATAGCCAACAAAATTAAGGCTAGGGGCATATTTGCTACCCACTATCACGAACTGAATGAACTCGCAAGTCTGCTCCCTAATGTGGCAAATTTCCAAGTCACGGTGAAGGAATTGGAAGATGAAATTATTTTCTTGCACCAAGTTCAAGAGGGCGGTGCAGATCGCTCCTATGGTATTGAGGTGGGGCGCTTGGCAGGTTTGCCGCCTAGTGTGATTAGTCGAGCTAAGCAAGTATTAGAACAAATTGCTAAAAATAGTCATATTGCCACAGGGTTGCGATCAGGCGGTTCGGAGAAAACAGCAAATAAATCTGGTGATAAATCCCCTAAGACCTCATCAAAATCTAGGAGAGATTTAACTCAAGAGTCACAGATGACCATTGATGATTTACTTACCGCCAAAGATGGATTCAAAAAAATCTGAGATCACTTCCCATGCATGACGATCTTTGAAAAGATCGATCCCCATGAGGCTCTTGAAAATGTATAACAAAATTAACAGTGCGATCGCACTGGCAACAATTCTAGAGATCAGTAAGCCAATCGAGCCAAAGGTTTTGGGATTATCTTGCGGTTGACTGAGGGAATAGCCCTGCACACCCTTTACCCCCAGATCGTTAGCAAATTTCAAAGAGTATTTATCATCAATACCTTTGATAATGCAAGGTTTTTGAAAGACTTTGCTGATGTAGGCGATCGCCTTAGCTCGTTTATGCTGTTCTGGATCTAAAGGCTGTCGAGCAAAGCTACGATCTAACTTAATCATCGAGATCGGTAGCTCTTGAAGTTGTAACAAGGAAAAATATTTGCCAGTAAAGTCATCAATTACAATCGAGCAACCGATCATTTTTAGTTCTGTGATAAAAGCGATCGCCTGTGGTTGCGTTTGACAAAGTATTGATTCCCCAACTTCAAAACTAATGCGTTTAGCGGCAACACTGTATTTACTCAGCCATTGGTGAAGTTGATACGGAAATTTCTGATCGGCAAAAATTTCGTCAGATAAATTGATCGAAACCGTTACTTTAGGCTGTTGGGCTAAGACTTGAATGGATTTTTCAACCACAATCCGATCTAACTGGTAGAGCAACTGAGTGTCTTGGAGCGCCATTAACAATTCTTGCGGTTGACGGAGATTTCCTTGAGCGTCCCGCCAGCGTACTAGCACCTCATTATGTAAAACCTTCCCCGTTGCTAGTTCATAGACAGGTTGAAACCATAACTCAAACTTATCTGCTTGCAACCGTATCTCTGGAAATACTTCTTCTAGCTGAAGATCGACATGAGCGGTCGCGGAGGGATCAAATTCATTTTCCATAGCAATAATGCTTATTTGCTTTTAAAGTATGCGATCGCATCTTCAGTATTATTTAGCAGACTTCTATAATCCTTTTCTTGGAACAAATCGCTTATCTCTAAGGCTTGCTTGCGATCGTAGATCAGAAATAATGGCTCTGGTTTCTTAATAAAGACAACCCCCTTAACATCATGGAGATTAAAATGATGAACTTCTTTAGCCTTAACCGTAGTCATAATCGGTAATCGCAATTTATTGACAATTCCCTTGAGTTGGTGCTTGTCAATGTAAATATGTTTGGATTGGCTAATTTGAGCGCCTCGAATAATAATTAAGGCGATCGCGCTCATAATTCCCAGCCAGTCATTCACCGATAATTGGGGATTTGTAAAAACACCTAAAATGCCATTAAAATTCAAATAAATTACTTGCTCTGCCTTGTAATAAGCAATCATCGTATCGAGCATTTCCCCAAAACGCGACATAAATCTAGAGATGATGAGCACAAATAATAAAAAACCAGAATCATGGAGTACTTTGCCAAAAAATTTCCATGAATTATTAATTGTCCAGTAGAAATATATATGCCAATTTTTTGCTGTCTTCGTTAATTTAATACTATTACTACCTACAATTTTTCTTGATAATTTATCAGGACTATTGATAATAGTATGAATATCTTGGTCAGTATAATTAGTATACCCTTCACTATCATCAAATTTTAGATAAATATTAAAGTGATCGGCAAGTTCGAGTGCATGATTAATGGCATCAATGGAACTAAACTCTTCATACATCAATAGCTTTTGATCATCATTCAAACAAATTGCCACTTGCCATGCATTAGCAATAGGTTCTTTGAATGCTCCTCCCACAAAAACAATAGACTTAATGTGAATATAATTAATATTATTCTCATGAAATTTTAGCTGTCTGGTTTCACCCTGTGATGATGTCATGCTCCAAGCTACATTGCCATCCTTGGTATGAACAAGCGAAGTAATCGTTTTCTTTTTGGAATTAAAATATCTTTGTTGGGTGAAAATCTTATCTAGATACCAGATAATGCTACAGATAAAAATAATTTGGATATGGTAATGCTGAAATCGATAGGTTGCGATCGATAAAAGGCAAAACACAATAAAAAGAATGAAATTTAAAAAGTCATTATCTAATGTTTCCCCCGCAATTAGTTCTGACCAAATTACATTATTAATATATTTTTGAATAGATTCTAATCCCCTTTTTAACCAGACAATTGGCAAAAGAAAGTTAGTATAAAATGCTTCGTCATGATTGGGGATTTGACCTTGAAACTTCATCTATTTGAGTAAGTTGTGATGATTTTGCTAATCCATACATACTGCCGAGTAATAACCACAGCAATATACTAATGCGGGGTTCATAAAATACTATGTCTAACCAGCCCGATAGTAAACATAAAATAATGCTGATGGCAACAATGACTATCGTTCCTTCAGTCTGTTGAGCAAGTACTGATCTCAGCGATGTCCAGATTGTCCAGATAATAATCGTAACAAACCCTAATAATGCTGGAATCCCAGAACCCACGGCGATCGCCATGAAAAAATTATGCTCATGGGGCAAGCCGCGCAAATCATAACCTATAGACTGCGCGATTAATGGAAAATTTCGTAAACCCCAACCTTGAATCGGATGCTGAGAAATTAATGAGAGCGCAAATTGCCAAGCATTCAGGCGATCGGCTGTCGATGCGTAGTCTCCTAATTTCGGATCGACGGTACTAGTCAAACGATTGACAAATCCTTCTGGTAAAAGCGATCGCAACCATTCCCCGCCCAACCCAAATTTCTGACCAAATACCGCCCAAGCAATTAACAACATCGCTAAGCCAAATCCCCCCACGAGTTTCCACTGGCGATAATATAACGAGATCGCCACAAATCCCAAGATCGCTAAGACCCAAGCATTACGGGAACTCGTGAGAATGAGAACACAGATCGCCAAAGAAAGCGCAATTAAGGCAATCCACTTTTGAGCTTTAGAAATACTTTTTACTTTACCAACAGCAAAATGAAAAGTGATCGGAATAATTGTTAATAAATAAACGGCGGCTTCATTAAAATGTCCAAAAATAGATTGAATGCGGCGATCGGGACTAAAGCCCATAGGGATCGGATAACTATCAAAAAACACCTTAGGAAAGATCCAATCTGGTCGATTAATAATTGCTTGCAAAATCCCAAATCCACTCACAAAAATGGAGCTGAATACTAACAGCCACAAAATCTGCACAAATTGAGTAGGTGTACGGATGATAAAACTAGTAGTAGCTGCTAATAGAAAATAGGGTAAAAAGTTCGCTAGACCACCCGCAGCAGTACCAAAATTAAAAGCAATAATCGTCGTCAAGATCATCCATACTGACAAACCAAAATATGCACGAGTGACAGGTGTGGCGATCGCTTTCCAGCCATAACGAAATGAAACGAGTAAAGCCAATAATGCTGCAAAAAATGGCATAAATACATTACTAACTGGCAGGAAAATCGCAATACTTTGTAGCCATTTCCACTCCAACTGCAATTTTTGTTCTTCCGTCGGTTTCCAAAACATCTATTACCCCCACACTTTATGATACAAACCCGAAAAGAGAGTTGTGGAGCTTTGCTCCACAACTCTCTTTTCAGTTTTAATTTTTCTTAGTTTTATATGCACAATTATGCACAATGAAGATCTACTTTGACATGAAATACTAACCCAAAAAAGTAAAGGGAGCGCGTTGCGCTCCCTTTACTTTTACAAAGATTGATGATTAGTAGTCGAAGTCGCCGCCAGCGCCCATTGCGCCACCAGCACCAGCGCCCTTATCTTCAGGCTTGTCAACGATGATACACTCGGTGGTGAGGATCATGCCAGCGATCGATGCTGCGTTTTGTAGCGCAGAACGAGTCACCTTCGCAGGGTCAACAATACCAGCCTCAAACATATCTTCAAATTCGCCAGTAGCAGCATTGAAGCCAATATTGAACGACTTTTCACGTACATTTTCAGCAATTACCGCGCCGTTAAAGCCTGCGTTTTGAGCGATGCGCTTAACAGGAGCCGCTAAAGACTTAGAAACAATAATTGCACCAGTCAACTCTTCGCCAGTCAAGTTAGCATTTGCCCAAGTGAAGAGTTCAGGAGAGAGGTGAGCCAAGGTTGTACCACCACCGGGGACAATACCTTCTTCTACAGCAGCCTTGGTTGCGTTGATTGCATCTTCGAGACGGAGCTTACGATCCTTCATTTCGGTTTCAGTTGCAGCACCAACCTTGATCACTGCTACACCACCAGAGAGCTTAGCCAAACGCTCTTGGAGTTTTTCCTTGTCGTAGGAAGATTCAGTTTCTTCGATTTGACGACGGATTTGCTCAACACGGGTCTTAACTGCGGCTTCGTTACCGTCAGCAACAATGGTGGTGCTGTCCTTGGTGATGATTACGCGGCGAGACTTACCGAGTTGATCAATCTTGACGGAATCAAGACGGAGACCAGCATCTTCAGTGATGACTTGAGCGCCTGTGAGGATTGCCAAGTCTTCGAGCATTGCCTTGCGGCGATCACCAAATCCAGGAGCCTTGATGGCAGCAACGTTGAGAACGCCACGGAGACGGTTGACGACGAGGGTTGCTAGAGCTTCTTTCTCGATATCTTCAGCAATGATGATCAAAGGACGGCCAGCACGGGCAACTTGCTCAAGTACAGGTACTAGTTCTTGCACGAGGGCAATCTTCTTGTCGGTGATCAAGAGCAAGGGTTCTTCAAAGGAAGCTTCCATACGCTCAGCATCGGTAACGAAGTAAGGAGAGATATAGCCCTTATCAAAGCGCATACCTTCGGTAACTTCGAGTTCAGTTACCATAGACTTGCCTTCTTCAAGGGAAATCACGCCTTCCTTACCAACCTTGTCCATCGCTTGGGCGATCATTGCGCCGACTTCTTCGTCATTACCAGCAGAGATGGTTCCAACTTGAGCGATCGCCTTAGAATCTTCGATGGGCTTAGCATGTTCTTTGATCTTGCCAACCAAGAAGGCAGTTGCCTTATCGATACCGCGCTTAAGAGCGATCGAGTTAGCACCAGCCGCTACGTTACGCAGACCTTCCTTAACAATGGCATGAGCCAATACGGTTGCGGTTGTGGTTCCATCACCAGCAGCATCGTTAGTCTTAGAAGCAGCTTGACGAATCAAAGCTACACCAGTATTTTCAACGTTATCTTCTAGTTCAATTTCCTTAGCAATGGTGACACCATCATTAACGATTTGAGGAGAACCAAACTTCTTCTCAAGAACTACGTTACGACCCTTAGGACCAAGAGTCACAGCAACGGACTCCGCCAAAATATCCATACCACGCTCAAGGGCGCGACGTGCATCTTCGTTGTAAATGATTTTCTTAGACATATTTTCTGCTTTTGGTAATTGATAATTGGTAAATATTTTGTAGAGCGCTGTGCGCTCTACAGAGAAACTATGAAACGATCGCTAAAATATCTTTTTCAGCTAGCAATACATACTCATCAGAGCCGAGTTTGATGTCAGTGCCAGCATATTTGGAGTAAAGAACTTTGTCTCCAACTTTAACTTCGAGGGCTTGGCGAACACCTTTGTCATCAAGTTTGCCAGGACCTACTGCTGCAATTTCGCCAACTTGGGGCTTTTCTTTTGCGGTCTCAGGTAGGAAAATACCACCTGCAGTCTTTTCTTCTTTAGCGCTTACTTTGATAAACACGCGATCGGCTAAAGGCTTTACAGTTGTTACGTTTAATGTGGTTGTTGCCATAGGTATTCACTCATTGGACTAGCGTTTTGAGGCTTTGTCTAGAGTGTTTTAGCACTCTAGGTGACTGAGTGCTAATTTAACCGAAAGGGTTGCAATGTCTATAGTGTGGTTTACCGAACTGAATCTAGACAAATTGATTTAGTTAGGGATTCACAGCAAAATAAAGTACTAATCAATGAGGGAGAATCGTAATATCCCATGTGAGCAATAATTTGGAAGGAAGCCAGAAATCTTGATACTGCTGCAAATCATCAGGGGCAAATTTCCTTTTCTCCTCATAGGTTTGAGAAACCAGATGAATAATTTGTTTAATCCTCTTCTAAGTCATGTTGGCTGACCAGCGTATCAACTATTGGACGGAATCTAAAATAGCCCCACGCCAGTAATTCTCTAAAGCCACTCAGCCTCTCTCAATGGGATTATACTTGCTGTGATAAGGAGGATAGTAAAATATATTGATAGTTGATGCGTCTGTAAATTAACGTGAGTTCGGGATAAGCGCTAAGGACAAAAAAGGAGAAACCGATAAGCTGAAAATAAGAGAAACAAGTCTAGCAAAGCAACTCCCATGATTAATAGTTTAGAAGCCCTATTCTGTCACGTCGATGATTTTTGACAAATATTGGAGCCAAAAATGGCGACAACTATTGCTGGGCAAAGGTTTACAGCAAAAGCAAAGGACAAGGTATCTGAGTATGAGTGAAATCATGACGCTCCTGATCGCCTTTCAGCAAAACCACTACCGAGACTTCAATCATTTCTATCAAAAACATATGTGTCAGTATTGGCACAAGGAATTTCCAAAACCCAAGCTAAAACAGGTTTGTCGAGTTTATGGGAGCAGCAATGATGCCACTTTGCATATACCTGAAACATTGTTTTGGAGAATGTACAGGTATTAGTTGTGTAGATTCAACGAGACTGTAATTTTTTTAGTGTTTCATTGGCAAATTTAACGAATAATCAATAATTTCAGCCTGAGTTTACAAAAAATTTTTTACAGTCTCGATTCAACCTCATTGGATGTCTGACACAATTGACCGATCACGATCAATCTGCATAAGCTCTTCCAAAGCATAGTGGCTCGTGGCAAGACATCAATAGATTGGTTATTTGGCGGGCTATATCATTGACTACCTTCTATAACTGGGATTGCTATTATTGCAAGGTTTTCGTTTTTTGTCGTCTTAACTGACCAGTGTCACATTCAGCAATAATACTAAGTATTAAGACTCAACCAACCGAATACAACTTAAGTTATGTCACCCGATTATATAAAAGCTCAATTAATCCTACTTATTTCCATTGTTGCTGGAATTGCCTTTGTGGGCTGCATTTACGAAATCTCTTATGGCGCACCAGATTTGGGCTTTGCAGCAACTTGGGCAATTTTATTACTCAGCGTACCTGTAGGAGTCTATAGTTTTGTCAAAGCCGTGAGCCTCGCCCGAAAATCTATGCAATAAGATCATAAGTTAGATATCGGGGCGCTAAGCGCTATTTCTAGGGCAGGAACTAATAAATAATGGCGCGGCTTCGCCGCGCCATTATTTATTTAGCAAATGGGCGATCGCCTCAATCAAAAAAGGGACAGCACCCTCATCCCAAAGACCTTCCGAGCGTCGCCCTGTTAATAACTGAAAATGTAAATTAAAAGCATGAGGATAGCCATTTACCTCAAGGCAAATATCCTCAGTCTCTAGCGTGCAACAAACCTTTTCCCCATCCGATAGCTCAGTAGCCATATATTGCATCGTCTCCGCGAGTTGCGATGCTAATTTACAAAAATCTTTAAATTCAACTTCAGTTAGCTCGATCGCCCAACTGTCTGCCCCAATCAGACCCTTATATATATCTACATCTGAGCGAAAGCCAATCCGCCAGCCTTCACCACAAAGTAGCTGTTTTGGTGCTTTTTGATCCGTGAAATTTAACATATTCCTTTAAGAATTTATAGTTTGTCACGCTTCGCGCAACAAACTACAAATTCAAGCCTTTCAGTCGCTTAGAATTTCAGGCTGGGAAATTTCGTCAGACATTTCCATAATGGCGCGGAGGATCGGCTTCATCATGCGATCGTCATAATCATCATCTTCATAGCGTCTGAGCTTGGCACGATTAGCGACTTGGACAGTAATGCGATAACGGTTAGACGAAGCGTTGATCAATTCTTCGACACGACGAATAATTTGCGATGAGTCAATAGTGTAGCGTTTTGCCATACATCCGAAAGAAAATGAGTGTTTTAAGTCTAACGCGATCGCGCCCCTCTTGCACAGCCATAGCCAATCAGCATAGAAAAAGCTATGCAATTACGCAGAAACTATTTCAACCAATCGAGTTTTGTGATGTAATATGATGGTCTCGCATAGCTATTTGGGGCGGATTCTTCAAATCCATGACTGCAAAGAAAGTACTGGTAATTGACGACAGCATCATGATCCGCAAAATGGTCAAAAGCATTTTGGCGGGTAAATATGATGTTTTAGAAGCAAGTGACGGTAAATCAGGCTTAGATGCTGCTCGCCGAGCTTTTCCTGACTTGATTTTGCTTGACTTCGTGATGCCCAAATATAATGGCTATCAAACTTTACAAGCAATTCGTCGCGTCGAAGGGTTACAGAAAGTTCCTGTAATCATGATTTCAGGTCTCAAGGAACAAGTTACTGAGCATGTCCCTGAGCCATTTACAGAGTTTGATTTTCTGGAGAAGCCATTTGAAGCCGATGTATTGGTTTCACGAATCCAAAACTTCTTAAATACAGAGCCTGAACAGGCAGCATCGACTGCAACTTCGAGAAGCTCTTCTTCATCTGCTACACCTGTAATTAGAGATGTGCCGCCTGTTAGGGAAGAGCCTAGTCTACAAATGATTCTCAATCGACTCACATCAACGGAAACGTTGTTAGTACAAGGAATCGAGAACTTGATTCAGCGTGAGGTAGTAGCGCGAATCAATGAGTTAAATACAAGGGTCGATCATCAGGATCAGGCGATTAAGATGTTAAATCAACGCATGGATAAAATTTCTGAGCAAATTGATCATCAAAACAAAGGCTTGATGCTGATTCTAAGAGAGCTGAAAAGCTTGCAAGGCAAATAAAAAAGGGAGGCACTAAGTGCCTCCCTTTTTTATTTGATGGAAATCTAACGAGTAGCAATCGTTTCTACTGGAGCAGCATCCACTGTGACTACAGGAATGTTGATCGAAGGATTAGCGATCGCTGCATCTTCATCTCCCTTAGGTGTGGTGAAATAAAGTACAGCTAGGGGCAATGCTCCAACTAAAATGCCTAGTAATGCTGGTACATAGAATCCTGCATTAAAGCTAAGGATCAGTGCAAAGGCAAAGTTACCTGCATAGATAATGGTAGGAAATAGGATTTGCTGACGATTAAGGATTGCTTGATTTGTCTTGCCCCAAATGAGCGAAGCAACTGTCATAAACAATGTCCCAGTACCAAACCAGCCAAAGAAATTTTGGTAAGGCATTCCATAAAATTCACCTGCTTGATGCCATTCCCAGAAAGGATATGGAGTTTGGCTCATCGCGGGATCAAGCACAAAGTCCCATGATGTAAGCATTAATGCGCCAAGGGCGATCGCGCCAATTCTGTAACCCCATCCTGTACCAAAGCGCATAATTGTTGCGGCAATCAGGAAGGCAGAAAACCCCATGTAAAACCAAGAGAGGGGAATCGTAAATGGAACTAATCCTGCAATTTTGTAGCCTAAACCACTGAGGTAAGAATAAGCACCAAAGGGAAAACCTGTGCTAGTGCCAAGTAATTCGCTACTGACAGAAATCCCGATCGCAGGGATGCAGAATGCAAGGGTACGCTTTAGACCGATAGTTTGCTTACCGTACAGAAAGGCGGCGATCGCCCCAAAAATCATGTAGGATGCGCCGCCATTTTGCATTCCCCATGAAAAGACCTGCAAACCAGCCTCAGATAAGCTTTCAATAAAGGAGCTATTGGGCAGTACAAAAACTAGACCAAATAGCCCAAATAACATCGAAACTAGGTGCATCCCTAAATTAAACCATTGTGCGGAGATCGCTCGCCTCATCACGCCATGTACTCCCAGAAATAGTTGAAATTTACTTGTTAGTAATCTCAGGGTTATTAGGCATGGCACTTTGCTCTGCCCCAAAATAATCCCTAGAGTTTAAACTTTGCTTTAATTAACTTAACAAAAGTATAGGCTAGCATACCATTCATTTTTGAGTTTGATGTTTGAGGCACTGAAACCGAGAAAGGATCACTGCTAAGTTTTTTGTTATTTCAATGCCCAGAACAATAAAAACGCTACAGTAACAGTGATCGCAAACCATAAAAAGCTATCGTCATTACTAGTATTAGGTCTTTCTAGGGGAACCTCACGGAATGGCTTTTGATTAGCACCACCTAGCCCTTTGCTTCTCGCGGGTTTAGATTGATAGCTATCAGGAGATTCCAAGATCGGAACTTCGGAGACAACACCTTTCAGTTTACTCAAGGGGATCGCGGTGAAAATTCCCAACATATAGCGAGCTGATTTGCGAATGCTATTAATGGGATGTTTTTTTAAACTACGACATATGGCGATCGCCTCTTCAGTACGACCATTCGCATCATAGGCATTGGCTAGCCAGATTAGAATGTCACCACCTAAATTAGTTTCTACAATTGCTAGCGCACGGGCACGCTCTAGCAGGGCGATCGATTGTTGGTAGTTGCCCCTCTCAAAGCTATTTACCCCTTTTTGGTATAGTTCTGATGCTAGTTGATCGGCACTGATTTCTTCCATCAGTAAATTTTTGCCTCCATATTTTCGAGATTTACCATATCTTCCCTATCCTAAAGAAACATCTCAAAAGTTACAACAATTTCAGGTCTGGTTAAGACTCTTGCGGATAAAAAATGTCCCATCAAAGTTATCTAGCTTCGACTTCGCTCAGCTAACGTTGGCTGAGCGGAGTCGAAGCTAGCGGATTCAAAGCTACAGGTACTTTAATTAATAGCAAGTCCCCAAGCTTGTAATTTTTATGATCCCAGAGACAAAAGCCTTGCATAGCAAGGCTTTTGTCTCTGGGATTTGATATAGGGTTTGCTACGCAAACCCTATATCAAATCTTGTTCCTTAAAGCTTGAACAATTTGGTAGTTAGCGGCGGGTAATTGGTAGCTATCTAAATCATCAACTGTTACCCATAGAATTTCAGAACAGGCGATCGCTTGTGGTTCACCTGAGATATGTCGGCAATGATGCACGATTAAACTAACTTTCAAGGTTTCGTATTCGTGATCGATAGTAATTAAGTGATCGCCAACCTCCACCTCGATCGCTAGCTCCTCTTGTACCTCTCGCTTAATGCAGGCTGCCACATCCTCATCTGGCTCAATCTTACCTCCAGGAAATTCCCAATATCCCGCTAGTTCACCCTCAGGTAAACGGCGATCAATTAGAATACGCTGGCGATCGCGATCCCAGACCACACCAACTCCAATGCGTCGATACTTTTTGGGCGGTATAGCAACATTAGTCATCAATAAACTCCAAGCCCTTAGCCACAGGGGTTAAACCTTTTTCTGCTAACCATTCAGGGTTATACATTCGGCTTTGATATCTGCCACCACCATCACAGAGAATGGTGGCGATCGTATGCCCTTTGCCTAATTTCCGAGCCAGTTTAACCGCACCAACCACATTCAGGGCTGCCGAGCTACCAACAAATAAACCATCATGTTTGAGCAAATACTGCGCCATCTCAATTACCTGCTGATCAGTTCCTTGAAAAGCACCATCTAATCTAGCGCGATTAAAATTAGCCGTCGCTCGATTAATGCCAATTCCTTCAGTAATTGAATTACCCTCAGCCTTAAATTCACCTGTGGTGAGATAGCTATACAAACCCGAACCTGTAGGGTCAATCAGATAGGTCGAGATCTGCGGATTTTGTTCTTTGAGATAAGCCGTAACACCACCAATAGTGCCACCAGTACCAGACGACATCACAATGCCATCAAGTTCTCCATCCGTTTGTTTCCAAATTTCAGGGGCGGTTGTGTGATAGTGAGCATCAGAGTTAGATATATTTTCAAACTGATTTGCCCAAAAAGCATTTTCAATTTCTTCAGCTCGTCTTCGAGCCACATGATAGTAATTATCAGAACTGGTAAAAGGTGCAGGTGTAGCTAGTTCCACCTCCGCACCCAGAGTTCTCAGCAAATCAATTTTTTCCTGTGATTGATTGCTAGGCATAACGATCACACTGCGATATCCACGGGCATTCGCAACTAGAGATAGCCCAATACCAGTATTACCTGCTGTACCTTCTACAATCGTGCCACCTGCCTTCAGAAGCCCTGCTTTTTCAGCTTCTAACACCATAAACAAAGCTGCCCGATCCTTAACACTCCCACCAGGGTTGAGAAATTCTGCCTTACCTAAAATCGTGCAGCCAGTTGCTGCTGATAGAGACTCAATTTCAATCAGGGGAGTATTACCCACAGAATTTGCAAAGCCAATCCGAATATCTCTTGTCATGGAATATTAAAAGAAATGAACTACAGCAAAGATTTACAACTTGTTGATCAATATCAGTATATTTGGGTCTGTAATTAGTTATATAGATATTCGCAAATTTGCATTTTCTCAGTTTATTTCGACTAACCGTCATTTATTGCCAATAAACGAACGAAACTAACTGAATCCAGAAAAAGTGCATTACAGACAAATATCATCTCTAACATCAAAATAAACATATGAAATTCTTAGTCGCCATTGATGGCTCTCAAGCTGGCGAACATGCTCTTGACAAAGCCCTAGCTCTCGCCGCACCGCTCAAAGCCGAAATTGTTTTGTTGACTGTCGTTGAGCCTCTCAGCAGCTATGTCCCTGAAGTGATGTTACCTACAGGCGATTGGGTTGGCTGGCGAGGACTACCTGATGTGGAGCTTGAGCGCAAAATCTTGAGTGCAGGACAAGCCTTATTACAAAAGGCTCAGGATACCTGTCAGTCCGCACAACTAGAAAGTCGTACTAGACTAGAAACAGGTCAGCCCCGTGACGTAATCTGTTACGTGGCAAAAGAGGAAAGCCCAGATTTATTAGTACTTGGATCAAGGGGATTGGGTTCAATTGAACGGTTGATGCTGGGTAGTGTCAGTGACTATGTAGTGCATCATTGTGTCTCTCCTGTTCTCATCGTGCGCTAGGATCTAGTGAAAAATTGCGATCGTGGATAGTCCACCTAAACGTCAAGTACTTGTATGCCAATACCGCACCTGCTTGAAAGATGGTGCTCAAAAGGTCTTGGCAACATTTCAACAAGAGCCAATTCCTAATGTAACCATCAAAGCTTCTGGGTGTTTAGGTCTATGTGGATCTGGACCAATGGTTGTTGTTTTACCAGACAATGTATATTACTGGCACATTAACCCCAAAAAAGCACAGGCAATTATCACCACACATTTACTTGGCAATACGCAAATACAATCAATCATGCATCCAAGATTGCATCCAAACAAATAGAGGCAGCGCTAAGCGCTGCCTCTATTTGTTTGATTAGAGAAAAGCCTATGCATATACATAGGCAAACCTTTGACTGACGAATGACGAATACAAACTTAGGAATAAGCTTCCTGAATTACTAAGAAGCTAGATATCACCAAATCCTAAAAAGCGCCAAATCCAGATAATACTTTGGGTACGGTCATCAACAAAATCTTTAAGTCTGACCATAGACTCCAGTTGCGAAGATAGCTGAGATCACATTCGGTAACTGCATCTAGGTCAAGCATGGTAGAACGAGCGCTTACTTGCCAAGCCCCTGTTACGCCAGGTAAAGATTGCAATCTTCTCTTACCATTACCATTAATGCGTAAAGCGTCATACAAAGCCCAAGGACGAGGACCAACTAGACTCATTTCACCACGTAAAACATTAAAAAGTTGAGGTAGTTCATCAAGGCTATATTTACGCATCCAGCGACCGACGGGAGTAATACGAGGATCATCTTCGCATTTATGCAAGCCTGTCTGACCTGTCATGACTAAATGATGCAATTTGTCAGCATCTGTAATCATGGTGCGGAATTTAATGATCCGAAATAGTCTTCCTTGCTCACCCACACGCCATTGATGAAAGAACACAGAACCGCTAGAGGTGCTAGCGATAATTGCTCCTAGTGATAGCATGACTGGGCTAAGAATCATCAGAATTACCAAAGCCGCAAGCCAGTCAATGATTCGCTTCACATTCCATGCGATCGCCTTATTGTTTTGGGGCAATTCATCTGCGTGAGGAAGTGCTAGTAATACAGTCTTATCAGATCTTTGGCAAACATCAGCCAAGTTTCGCAGTCTTGCTTCGCCAATTTCAGGCTTGGCATAAACCAAATTCACATCACGCTTGTTTGTATTTTGGGCAACGAGATTAAATTGAGTAATTGGTAAGACAAGCTTCTTGAGGTTGTTATTAAAAACTGAATTCATGAAAGCTCTTCCTTCCTTAACTCGAATTTTTAAGTTAGCCAGCAAAGTAGTTTCTTTCACACCTTCTGAAACTTGAAATACCTGAAGCTTATTTGTAACAAGACCAATCATGTCCTTCCTCTCAATTAACCTTATGTCTCGTAAATGCAGATATTGATTTGAATTGTCTTGACAACGAAATAAACTTAAAAACTTAATCCATAAACTTGTGATTTAAATGAAGTAGAGTTCCAGTAATTTAGTAGGAGTCATACAGGAACTCTATATCAATTGCACTTTACAAGTAGGAACTCACTAGATAGGGCTAAGTAAGGTTCTTGCTTGACAAAAGTGCAACTATACATAATCAAAATGAACTTAACTTAGGTGTAGTACGTTTTGACTTAAGTATTAGCTTTTACTGAATATACTTATCTCTCGATTCCCCGCGCATAGCAACCACTATAAGTTACTAAAAGGTCATACCTAAAGTTATAGAAAAGTTATATAGAAAAGTTATATTTACTCTCAAGGAGCAATGTAAGTAGCTAGGTGTAATCCGTCAAAAGCTTACTTTGCTTCCATTACAGGATTTTGGGCTAGTTTTTAACTTCAGTTCGAGCTAAACTTGCAAATTTTACTATTCCAGAAACAAAAGCCCTGCTAAGCAGGGCTTTTGTTTCTGGAATTTGAGAGAGGGTGTGCTACGCACGCCCTCTCTCAAAGAACGTTTTAAATTATCCTAATTGCATTATTCCTCTTCGTCGTCATCTTCATCTATCTCTTCATCATCAACTGCTACAGATTTATAGCTATGGGGCAGTTCCTTGACTCCATTAGCAATTACTCCAATCAGGTTAAGTTTTTGGAGGATTGAGATAGCTTGAGAAAATTCACCACGAGTAATGCGATCGATTCGAGCAACGGCAACGACTCCGCCACAGCAAGAAGCAATTTGCATCGTATCAACAGTTCCTAGGATTGGCGGTGAGTCAATAATTACAAGGTCATAGTCTTGCTCAAAACTCTCCATCAACTTATGCATCCATTCAGAACTTAATAGAGTCACAGAGTCACTAGGAATGGGACCAGATGTGAGAATGTCGATAGTAGTGCTAGAAGATTGAATCACATCGCGGCTAACTACATTACCCTTACTAGCTAATAACGTCGATAGTCCTCTTTCGTTGGGCAGGTTTAGTTTTTTATGTAGAGTTGGCGATCGCATATCAGCATCAATAAGTAATACCCGTTGATGTAGTCTTGCCGCACTGGTTGCAATGCCAAGGGCGATCGTTGATTTACCTTCATTCGGTAATGCTGAGGTAATCACTAGCGATCGCACAGCATTTTCCTGAGAATAAATATTTAACTGAATATTTTTATAAATTAGATCCAAAGACTCTCGAAAGGGCAACCACTGAATAATCTCAATTGCCAGTGGAGAAACTGATTGTCCTTTGAGAAATTGAGGTAGAAAGTTAGAGCTTGATGCATCCTGTAGGTACTGCGGAGTCATACCTAGGAGAAACAGAGAAGATATTTGTTGCTCCAGTTCATCATAAGTATGGACAGTATCATCTTGCATATCTCTAACGAAGGCGGCTACACCACCAATAAATAAACCCGCGACTATCCCTAGTAATAAATTTCTGCGTAAAGTCTCCGTGGCATCTGTAAATCCTAGAGTAGGTTCCTCGACAACTTGCCAATCAAAACCACCACGAGCAATTTCTAGACTGAGTTCTTGCCGATTTTTAAGTAATGTTTGTAAAGTATCCTGTTGAATTTGGAGCTTTGGCTTTAATGACTCATATTCACCTAGTAACTTAGGTAATCGATTCATTTCAGCACGCAACAACTTTTCCTGATTTGCTAGAGAATTAAGGCGTGATTGTAAGAGTGTAAGTTGAGTCTGCGTTTCAACGATTTGTGATGCTAGGGTTAGATCAATTCCGCTAAGTTGATCCCCATTCCATTTAGAAGAAGAGGCTAAATTTGCATTCCCTAAGATACTTTTGCGCTCTTCTTCAAGGCTTGCTTGCTGTTGATTAAATCTTAATTTTAGAGCTTCAACAATGGGATTATCATCTTTAAATCTTGCTTTTTCACGATTAAGTGCAACTTCCGTATTTTGCATTTCCGACACTAGGGATTGATAGCGCTGTGACTGATTGAGACGGGTGAGTAATACAGCATCTTGTGGTGATAAATTTAGCTTTTGTTGCAGAGATGCTAATCGAGTATTTGCTTGTTCATATTCTAATTTAGTATTGCGCTGCTGTTGTTCAATGCCACTTAAAGCTGATGTGATTTCGGTTACTCTTTGGTTAGCATCAAATAAATTATTTCTACGACGAAATTCTTGGAGTGATTCAGTTACATCAGCAATACTTTTGCGTACTTTCTCAACTTGATCATCAATACCCGCCAACCCCTTTTGTAATCGTTTTTCCTGTTGTTCACGGTTGTAATCCGTATAAACTTTTTGAAAAGCTCTTAAAACTTGGCGAGTTTTAACTGGATCTTTAGATGTATATTGCACTTCGACAATCTTTGTTGGGGCTTCTTTCCCACCTAACATTCCAATTTTTAATGACTGCAAATCATTAACACTAATATCGGGATATTCCGTAGCTAATAAATTTGCTGCTTTCTGAAACATTGAAGAGCTTTGTAGCAAATTTAGTTGGGTTGCATAGTCAATTTGGACATTAGAGTCAATAAATGCCGATGATGACGATGAGTTGGATTTATAGGTTGATTCAACTAATAATCGCATTGAGCTAGTGTACTTAGGCTTAGCAACAATATTTACAACGACAGCAATTACTAATCCTAGAGTTAAGCCACCTAAAAGCCAAAAACGCCTACGCACCAGAACCGCAAAAATCTTTCCATATCCTGGATCTTGTTCAACGATAACTGGCTTATTTGACTGAACAGTGGCTATATTCATTGTTGTAACCTCAAGATGTTTATGATAATAGCTGATTCACATTAGCTTCAGATTAGTTGACCTATTTAGACTGATTTATTAGCTGTTTGATTAATCTCTTTGATGATTTCTGTGCTACCAAAGATTTCCCCTATTTTCTGTTCTACTTTTTGGAAGAAAACGGATTCGGAGAAATTAGCGATCGCATGGTCACGGATTTTCGCATAATTCCAATCCATTTCTTTGGCTTTAATGACCGCATTGATTAAGGACTCAGCATTTTGCTGCTCAAATAGAAACCCTGTTAGTCCATGAATTTGGGTATCCATTACTCCCCCAGCACCATAGGCAATCACAGGTGTTCCACTAGCATTAGCTTCGATGGGCACAAGTCCATAATCTTCTAAAGCTGCTACGATCACAAACCTTGCCTTTGTCATCAAATTACAGCGTTCTAAATCACTAACTTGTCCCAAGAATTTAATATTGTCATGGGCTTGAGCTTGTAACTGCTTCATTTTGGGACCATCACCTGTAATCAGTAAAGGTAAGCCTAAAAAGTTAAAGGCTTCAACAATGATATCGAGTCGCTTGTAGCTGATATGTCGTGAACAGACTAGAGAATAATCACTTTTTTGATCTGAGAAGGTAAAACGGTGATCGGCGATCGGATAGTTAATAACAATAGCTTCTTTTTTATATACGTCACGGATACGTTGAGCAACCGTTGTGGAATTAGCAATGTAATAGTCAGGAGATTGAGCATAAACAAAATCCTGACGACGCATGATTTTAAAAACCAGTTCAATTAACGGTTGTAGCAGGCTATAGGCTCCATATTCCCTCAAGTAAGTGTTGGTGTCCCATAAAAATCTAGTGATGTTATGACAAAAGCAAATGTGAATTGCATCGGCTCGTTTTTGCACCCCCTTAGCAAAACTCGAACTGCTACTGATAATTAAGTCATATTCCTTAAGATTTAATGATCGAAAGGCTGCATAATAAAAAGGTGCAAATAAACGGAAGTATTTTCGAGTTGCAGGAATATTTTGTAAAAATGTAGTATTGACTTGGCGATCGCCTAAATCAATTGTGGTTTTGGGGTCATATATGGATGTATAGACATCAGCAGTTGGAAAATAATTGCATAATTGTTCAAATACCCTTTCAGCGCCACCTCGTTGCGTAAGATAATCGTGAACTAAAGCAATTTTCATAATTTCCAACTAAAAAACGGTATCAATATAACCATGCATATCTCTAACAAAATCAAATTTTTTTATAAAAGTATTACCAGCTAATGCTTTTATAAAATTTGGATTATCCTCGGTTAAAGGACTTCTTTGTTTGATTTTTGTTGCCAATTTGCAAGAAGTACGGAAGTTGAGAGTAAAAACACGCTGGTTTAGGAAGTATACATATGTACGTGGATGGAGCAACTCCTACAGATAGTTAGAATAAGTATTAAACTAATATATTTATTCTAGTTTCAGTAAATTGTTGCTTTTTGACGAAAAACCATAGATATAGAGCTTACTTGATTCTGATAGGGCTGACTAGAGGCAAAAATAACAAAAATCAAAACTCACAACAAAATACCACGAAGCGTAAAACATCTTAGAATGACAAGAGTAAGGTTATATAAAAGTTATATTTACATAATTAAGGCGTATACATGACGGCTGATGAAGCGGTAACATTTATAGAGTTGTCGTTAGAAGAGCGCAGTCTAACTCGTGTTGAGCAGGCTGTTTTTCTGGGAGTATGGCAAGGTTTATCCTATTCAGAGATTGCGAAACAAACTGGATATGATGCGGGCTATATCAAGTTAGTAAGCCATAAGCTTTGGCACTTGTTAACGGAAACCTTTGGCGAAAAAGTGACTAAAAGCACGGTACAAAACGTCATTCGTCGCCAGATGCAAGGTAAAAAGTCCGATGTAAATACAACTATCCCTAACTTAAATAATCAGACAGGTAGCCACCAAGACTGGGGTGAAGTAGTTGATGTAACTTTTTTCTACGGTCGATCGCCTGAGCTAAATACTTTAGAACAGTGGGTCGATCGTGATCGTTGTCGGTTAGTTGCCATTTTAGGGATGGGGGGATTAGGTAAAACGACTTTATCGGTCAAGCTTGCCCAACAATTGCAGGATAAGTTTGACTTTGTAGTTTGGCGATCGCTTAATAATGCCAAAACGCCCAGCGAAATGCTGGCGACAATTATTCATTTCCTCTCCCAACAGCGCGAGACCCCTGAAACCAGCGATCCCAATGCGCTCATCTCTCGACTATTGGAATATTTACAGCGCTATCGCTGCTTATTAGTACTAGATAACTTTGAGTCAGTTTTAAAGGACGAAGCCCAAACTGGCGCATATCGTAAGGATTATGAAGGTTACGGTTCTCTATTACGCAGGGTGGGAGAGGTCTCGCATCGTAGTTGTCTGGTAATTACTAGCCGTGAAATGCCTGAGGAGGTCGCGACCCTGGAAGGAGACATCCTACCTGTACGGGCTTTGCAGCTCTATGGGCTAGATGAATCCGCAGCCGAGCGTGTTCTTGAGGCGAAGGGTATCAAAGCTATGTCCAGTGATCTGCATCGTTTGGTGCAATGGTATCGTGGTAATCCACTAGCTCTTAAAATTGCTGCTACGTCAATTAAGGATCTTTATTCAGGCAGCATTAATCGGTTTTTAGAACAAAAAAGCATTATTTTTAGTGGCATTAGTAATCTCATTGAGCAGCAGTATCAGAGACTCACTGCCTATGAAAAACAAATTATGCTGTGGCTCGCCATTAATCGTGAACCAGTCCAGCCTAGTGAATTACGTTCGGATATTGTGCCAACAATTGAACAGAACTACTTGATGATGTCTTTGCGATCGCTCAAGCGGCGATCATTAGTTGAGCATACAGCAGCAGGCTTTACACAGCAGCCTGTGGTCATGGAATTTGTTACCAACCTATTAATTGAGCAAATTTACCAAGAAATTACCCAAGAGCATCCCCTCGGAATTTTGCCTAGTATCCAATCAAAGCTCAATCGTCAGCTTTTCTATTTACGCCACTATGCATTGATCAAGGCAACATCCAAAGATTATGTCCGCCAAAGTCAGATTCGCCTCATTTTAGAACCCTTGGTCACAAGACTATTGGGGAGACTGGGTAGCAAGCAAATGGTTGCAAAAGAACTATTTCAAACCCTTTCTGAGTTAAGGCGACGCGAACTGCGCCCCGAAGGTGAACTCAAGTCAACCTTTGGCTATGGTGGGGGCAATATTATTAATTTGTTATGCAATCTTGGCGTTGATCTCACGGGTACTGATTTTTCCTATCTCGCGATTCGTCAAGCTTACCTATCAGAAATCAAATTACATCGAGTTAACTTTGCCAAAACTGCACTGATTAAATCGGTGTTTGCCGAAGTAATTGGTGGGGTATTATCGGTAGCCTTTAGTGCTGATGGCAAATTATTAGCGATCGGCGACACCAAAGGTGATATCCATTTATGGCGAGTTAGTGATGGCAAGCCATTGCTGACCTATAAAGGTCATAAGGGCTGGGTAGTTTCTGTATCATTTAATCCTGCGGGAACTATATTAGCCAGCAGCAGCATTGATCAGTCCATCAAACTATGGGATGTATCAACAGGAGATTGTTTAAATACACTCCAAGGTTACATTGGTGCTGTGATGTCGGCTGCTTTTAGTCCTGACGGGACAATTTTGGCTAGTGGTCATGCCGATCGCACTGTGCGACTATGGAATTCGGGCAGATGCATTAAGGTTTTGCAGGGGCACGAGGACATTGTTGAGGCTGTTACTTTTAGTCCCAAGGGAAATTTACTAGCGAGTGGCAGTGATGATGGCACTGTGCGCCTATGGGATCCTGATACAGGAGCATGTTTGCATACTTTAGAAGGACATACAGACATCATTTGGTCGATCGCCTTTAGCCATAATGGCAATGTCTTAGCCAGTGGTAGTGAGGATAAAACGACGCGTCTATGGAATGTCGAAACAGGTGGTTGCGTTAAAACCTTTACAGGGCATACCCATACTGTTTTTGCGGTTAGCTTTAGTCACGATGGTTCGACCTTGGCAACAGGCAGTGGCGATCGCACCATTCGTCTATGGGATCTCAAAACTGCACAATGCTTTAAGACCTTAACTGGACATAATCACTGGGTACGCTCCGTAGCTTTCCATCCTGAACGCCTAGTATTAGCCAGCAGCAGTGGTGATGAGATGGTAAAGCTATGGGAGATTGATACAGGCTTTTGCATCCGTACTTTCCAAGGTCATACTGGGCGATCTTGGTCAGAACTTAGTGATAACCAAGTTTCAGACAATGTTTCTAATGAACATCTCCTCAACCTCTGGGAAGTTTCATCAGGGCAACAGTTTCGAATCTTGCAGGGATATACCAATGCCGTGCGTTCCGTTACTTTCAATCTCGAACAAACGATCCTCGCTAGTGGAGGTGATGACTCAATTGTGCGTCTCTGGGACATCCAATCAGGCACCTGTATTCGTGCGCTCCATGGTCATGCAGGGCATGTTTGGCAAGTTAAGTTTAGCCCTAGTGGTACTCTCCTTGCTAGTTGCGCTGAGGATTGCTCGATTAAACTATGGGATGTTAGCAGTGGTAATTGTTTAGCCACAATCAGTGAGCACCCCGATTTAGCAAGAACCCTAGTATTTAGTCATGATGGGAAATTGCTAGCAACAGGTGAAACGAGCAAGGTAATTAAGCTCAGAGATATTGTCACAGGTGAATGCTTTAAAGTACTCCAAGGACATACATCTGCGATTTTGGCGATCGCCTTTAGTCCCGATGATCGCTATATCGTTAGCAGCAGTCGTGACAAGACTGTCAAAATCTGGGATACCAAGACAGGAGAATGTGTAAAAACTTTTGGCGAACTTCCAGCAAGCGTTTCTAATGTGATCTTCATGCCTTCACAGCCTCAAATCATAGTTGGCTGTGGTGGCACAAGTATTTATCATTGGCATACTGAACAGGAAGATCAAACCATTGAACCAATGGAGCACAACAGTAATGTATTGACCATTGCTGGTTCTCCCAACGGGATGTTTCTCGCAAGTGGGGGAGAAGACTCCCAAATCAGCATCTGGAATCGCGAAAAGGGTGAAGCAATCAATACTTTGGTTGGGCATACTGACACAGTTTATGATGTGACTTTCTCGGCTGATGGCAATCTACTTGCCAGTAGCAGTCGAGATGAAACTGTGAAACTATGGGATATCAAGACAGGTCAATGTATCAGAACCTATCGCGATCCCCGTCCCTACGAAGGGTTAAATATTTACGAAGCTACAGGTTTGACCCCAGCCCAAAAAGCAAAGCTGATTGCCCTAGGTGCGATCGAAGAAAATTAAAAGCCTTGCTAAGCAAGACTTTTAATTTTCGATCAAGCAAACCAGAGGCAAGAAATTTTTTAAAAGTTTGGCAAAGCCAAACTTTTAAAAAATTTCTTGCCTCTGGTTTAGGCGGGAAGCGCAGTGAATTATGATTGAATAACTTGCTCATAAACTGATTTCATTTGTTGAGCAATTACCTGCCAATCGTAGTTTTGCTTGATATAGGTTTGGCAAGCTGCTGCTGTAGGAATTTGCCTTTGTCCTGACAATGCTTCGATAATGCCTTGGGCTAATTGCTCAGAACTACTACCTTCTAAAATCAAGTTGCGATTTAAGGGCTGTAAGATTTCAGGAATACCGCCGATAGGGGTTCCGAGAACAGGTGTTCCCGTTGCCAAAGATTCAATTACAGTTAATCCAAATCCTTCCAACGTGACTGTTGGCACAATGCTCAACTCTGCTGCACGATAGGCGATCGCTAAATCCTGATCACTCACAAACCCCAATAACTGCACATGATCTTCCAGTTGTAATTCCTGAATTTGCGATCGCAATGTTTCTGAGATCGCCCCTTTACCAGCAATCAATAGCAACACATCAGGAAATTGCTGGCGTACTATAGCGATCGCTACGATCAAATTCTCTAACCCCATCCGCTTCACTAATCGCCTGACACAAAGCAGAATCCGCCGATCCTGTCGCCATCCTAATTTTTCCCTAGCTTGGGCGATCGATAAATCCAGATCAAATTCCGTCGTATTGATGCCACCCCCCACAATAAAAATTTTATCTAGCGGCACATGATAAGTTTGATGCAAAATCTGCCGAAATGACTCCGACAAAACAATAAATCCATTTGCCCTTTGATAAACAAGCTTCTCAATTGCCCATTTCCCCCAAACCGATAACCTGCCTGCACCCTCAGCTTGACTTTCTAAAGCCCAAGGTCCATGAAAGTGCATCACTAAAGGTAAATCGCCTAAACAATCTAGGGCAGGAAAAGTATATAGAGCAAAATGTGAGGCAACCAAATCAAATTTAGCGCTTGCTAATGTCTGATGAACAGCTTTACGGAGATTTAGCGATCGCCTCCAAGTCGAACTATCAGGCGGAGCAAATGACCTCACTTTTTGTCCTGAACTAAACCAAACACGCTCAGAACCGACCACTAAACCACTTACTTCAACCCCAACCTGTGGTAAATAGTTCATACAGCCATAATAAACGCGAGCTAAGCCACCTGCTTCTTCTGGGAACCAGCTTGTACCTATCTGTAATGATTGCATATAACTTTATGATATCTATGCAAGAAAGCCGAGGATAGCATAACGTCATCCTCGGCTTTAGTATATTTTTTAGGAGCTTAGAGCAATTCTCTTGTTTGAATTTGTACTAGAACTAAGCAACTGATTGGCTAGCTTCATCAACTTTCTTCTTGTTGCGAAGCGACTTGACTCCGAAGAAAGCACTAGCTAGAGCAATACCAGGAACAATTGCTGGCACTGGCACAGGCTTAGCAAGAACAATAAAGTCATTATGATCAGTATCACCTAGACCAGGACCTCTATCTTCTACGCCAATAGCATAGGTATAACCCGAAGCCCCAAGACTACTAATAGCTTCCTGAAACTTGTGAGAATACTCATCAGGGTCATAGCTAAATAGGAAACCAGTATATGGATTAGTAGCAGAACCAACCCAGAAATGAATATTGTTACCAGATAGGATGTTACTTTCGCCAGGAAACGTTAATCCAAATTGGGCAGTAGGTTGAGTAAAGCTATAATATGAATTCAGTGTTGTAGCAGTAGTAACCACACCTGGACCATTCTCAGAAATCATGGTAGTGGTACTTGAACCTTCTTTGATGAAGAAGTCAGACTGAGCATTACCATAAGAACCAAAGTACTTAAATTCCCATAGTCCACTAAAATCAAAAGTCCCATTAGCTACTTGAATGCTTGCAGCATTAGCAGGTTGTACTAGAGAAGCGACACCTAATAAGCTAGAAGCAACAGCTAAACCAATACCGAACGTAGATAGTTTCATAATTTTGCCATCAATTTAGATAGAGTTAACAAGTGTGCCTTACTTAGCGTAAGAGCTTGAGATGATCTAATTGACGCTGTAGTAATTAGCATGGTTTTACCCAGTACCATCACCACTTAACTTCGTCAAAGTTAAGTTACGTAATTACTAGACAGATAAAGATTTATAGATGCATTTGGACTCAACTAGTAAAAAGTATGGATTTTATCGACTCCATCACCGCTTGAATTCGCCCGATATCAAGCTACATTAATACTAGGCTGACTAGCTAGTAGTAAGCATGGTCTTGTCTGAACCATCACCACTTAGTTTTGTCTTAACTAAGTTGCTTATTGCTAGAGATTGCATATTTCTTTCTCTAAGTAGACCAACTTGCCCTATCTGAGTCACACTTAGAAAACTAACTAACTAAATTTTTTTCATCAATATTTGTTTGGTTTATTTTAAAAAAGATGAAAATATAGTTAGATTAATCGCAGTTGACTTCCTACGGTCTGTCTGCAATGTATGTATAATACACGAAAAAATTTAATACACAACTACTAAATCGCATCTTTCTTCGCCAAAAAGTTATGTTTAGGTTATATCTTGGTTATATACAACCATCTCAAACACCATTTCAAACAATCTAATAATGATTTTGGGCAGAAATCTCTAAACTACTGAAGCGATCGCTATAATTCATTACAGTTTTTGTAAAATTCAGATTGAATATGGCTTATACGATCGCATCAAACATATGTGAAGGTGTAGCAGATTGTGTACCTGCTTGTCCCGTAGCTTGTATCGAACAGGGACAGGGCGCAAATAGTAAAGGCACAATTTGGTTTAAGATTGATGCCTCAATCTGTATCGATTGTGGGGTTTGCTTAGAGGTATGCCCCATCCAAGGAGCAATCTTGCCTGAGGAGCGACCAGAATTAGTGATCTAGGCAGAATGTCGTTTTATGTCGTTTATTTTTCTCGATCTGGGATGGTCGTGATAGTATAAATCTCAGGACTAGTAGGCAAGTAGTCAAAAGTAAGCACTGAATAGTTTAGATATACTTAAAATCTGTTTAAGTATTTTTTCGTCTTTTAGTGTTGTACCTACGGTACGCAAGCTCCGATAGAGAGGAACTCAAATTTTACTTGTTGCATGTTTTACAAGTAGCATCTGAGTCTATATCAGCTAAGACATCGCAATTGTGATGTGCTTAACTGTGATCGGTTATTAGATAAAAGCACTCAAAGAGTGGGCAATTGTCCCACTTTTTTGTTTTTAAGCTAGTTTTCAAGCCTGTTTTTAAGCAGCGCTTTTAAAAGCTTGACGCAAAAACTCTCAACTATATAACTCGCGAAGCCCACACGCTAAGAAGCTCAAATTGTAAATCTATGAGTCATCCTCTAATTCCGCAAATTTTTCAAATTGCTGAAGAAGTTGCCTCTCCCCTTGGGTTGGAGGTTGTTGATGTCGTGCTACATACCAATAAAAACCCTGTAGTGTTGCGGGTCGATATTCGTAATCCTGAGCAAAATACAGGGCTAGACGACTGCGAACGCATGAGCCGTGCACTAGAACCAACCCTTGATGCAATTGATATCATTCCCCATGCCTACGTGTTGGAAATTTCTAGCCCTGGTGCCGAACGTCAGTTACAGGGTGATCGCGAGTTTATTGCTTTCAAGGGCTTTATGGTGACAGTCAGCACGAAAGTTCCCCATGAAGGTAAACAAAGTTGGGTTGGGCATCTGGTCTCTCGAAATGAAACGCAAGTCACGATCAGCATCAAAGGTCGCCTGATCAATATTCCCCGCGAACTTGTTGATCGGGTGGAATTAGCAAAAACAGAATAAAAACTAAATAGAATAAAAGCGAGAAAAATTATGTCATTGTTGAATTTGCCTGGTTTGGGACAGATGGTAGAAGTGATTAGCAAAGAGCGTAATCTCCCCAAACACGCCGTCCAAAATGCCTTACGTGAAGCTTTACTAAAGGGATATGAGCGTTTTCGTAAGACTTATCGCTCCGAGGGAATCACCTTTGAAGAAGAGTATTTTAATAACTTTGATGTAGAGCTGGATATCGAAGGAGAAGGTTTTCGCGTCTTAGCCACGAAGATGATCGTCGATGAAGTTAAAGACGCAGATCATGAAATTGGCTTGTCGGAAGTACGTGAAGTTGCGCCTGAAGCGCAAGCAGGTGGCACGGTGGTCGTTGATGTGACCCCTGAGCAGGGGGACTTTGGACGAATGGCTGCCATCCAAACCAAGCAAGTACTCGCTCAAAAACTACGAGATCAACAACGCAAAATCATTCAAGAGGAATTTCAAGATGTTGAAGGTACTGTCTTGCAAGGTCGAGTCCTTCGTTTTGAAAATACCTCTGTGATCGTTGCTGTCAGTAGCGGATTTGGTCAACCTGAAGTAGAGGCAGAGTTACCTAAGCGTGAGCAACTAGCGGGAGAAAGACCCTATCGTCCGAATATGACGCTGAAGGTTTATCTCAAGAAAGTATTTGAAGGGTCACGTCGTGGTCCTCAACTTTTGGTTTCACGAGCAGATGCAGGCTTAGTAGTCTATTTATTTGCTAATGAAGTACCTGAAATTGAGGAAGAAATTGTACGGATCGTTGCTGTTGCTAGAGAAGCTAACCCCCCATCTCCTGCGGTAGGTCCCCGCACGAAAATTGCTGTAGATACCCTTGAGCGAGATGTTGATCCTGTTGGTGCTTGCATCGGTGCTAGAGGTGCGCGCATTCAAGCTGTTGTATCAGAGTTACGTGGGGAAAAGATTGATGTGATCCGTTGGTCGCCAGATCCTTCAACCTATATCGCTAATTCTCTTAGCCCTGCCCGCATTCATGAAGTGCGTTTGATTAATGCCAATGAAAGAATTGCTCATGTTCTGGTTCCTGAGGATCAGCTTAGTTTGGCGATCGGTAAGGAAGGTCAAAATGTACGTTTGGCTGCGCGATTGACTGGTTGGAAGATTGATATTAAAAATTTGGCAAAATACGATTACGAGGAAGAGGATCGGAAGATTCAAGAAAGTAGTGCAAGGTTTACCGAAAATCTTGAGCCATCTGATCAGGATGAGGAGGAGAATGATTATGCAGATGATCAGGAATAGATAATCAGGAATAACAGAGGTAAACTCGTTTGGCTTTGAAGCTCCACCGCCGTTGTGTTAGTTGCCAATGTATCGCTATGCGAGACAATTTTTGGCGAGTGGTACGTGTACCGATCGCTCAAGCTGACATTCATAGAACAGATGGTAATCCCCAGCAATTTCAAATCCAACTTGATGATGGAATGGGGCGATCAGCCTATTTGTGTAAAAAACTGGAGTGTTTACAAATAGCTCAGAAAAAAAATCGCTTAGGGCGATCGCTCCGTACCCAGATTCCCTCTGAAATTTTCGACATTCTCAAATCACGCTTAAGTTCTACCAATTCACAAAAATATGACAACATTTTTGTGAATTAAAAAACAAGTCTTAGATCTATAGACATATAGGTAATTCAAATAAAAACTAAAGCTTCGACTTCGCTCAGCTAGCTTACACCGACGAGGGCTGAGCGAAGTCGAAGCCCATCTGCAAGTTATTTAAAACAACTATATATAGCCAAGTTATGAGTAAGCAAACAGTCCTCGTTACAGGTGGCGCTGGTTATATCGGCTCCCATGCAGTAAAAGCGCTACAGCAGGAGGGCTATCAGGTTTTGATTTTAGACAATCTTGTCTATGGTCACCAAGATGTCGCCGAAACCCTAGGAGCAGAATTGATTGTTGGTGATACTAATGATCGCGCTTTACTCGACCAGTTATTTCGCGATCGCCAAATTAGCGCAGTTATGCACTTTGCGGCTTATGCCTATGTGGGTGAATCCGTCACTCAACCTGACAAGTATTACCGCAACAATGTAGTTGGGACTTTGACCCTATTGGAAGCAATGGTTGCCGCTAATATCAAAGCTTTTGTGTTTTCTTCCACCTGCGCCACGTACGGCATACCGCAGCAAATACCGATGACTGAAGATCATCCCCAAGCACCGATTAATCCCTATGGGGCAACTAAGTTGATGGTCGAGCGAATTTTGCAGGATTTTGATGTTGCCTATGGCTTAAAGTCAGTAATCTTTCGATATTTTAATGCCGCAGGAGCTGATCCAGATGGCGCGATCGGCGAAGATCACAACCCTGAAACCCACTTGATCCCCTTAGTTTTACAAACGGCTTTGGGCAAGCGTGAGGCAATTACCGTTTATGGGACTGACTATCCCACCGCCGATGGAACCTGCATCCGTGACTATATCCATGTAAATGATCTTGCTGATGCCCATGTGTTGGGCTTGCAATATTTACTCCAAGGCAATAAGAGTGAGATTTTTAACCTTGGTAATGGTAATGGCTTCTCAGTAAAGGAAGTGATCGATACGGCTCAGGAAATTACAGGTAAGTCGATCAATGTAATATTTGGCGATCGCCGTGCAGGTGATCCACCAGCTTTAGTCGGTAGTAGTGAGAAAGCGAGAAATATCTTAAATTGGCAGCCTAAATATGCTGATATTAAGTTGATTTTGCAGCACGCATGGCAATGGCATCAAAAACGCCATGCCTAAATTAAACAAGGCTCGCGTAAAGCGCGAGCCTTGTTTAGAGGAGCTTATCAATTTTTTGGGCTAGTTCAAAATCAAGGGCGCTTATACCATCAGCATCATGGGTTGTGAGATCGATTCTGACCTTGTTATACACATTGAATAGTTCAGGATGATGTCCCATTTTTTCGGCAACGATCGCCACTTTGCTGATAAAGCCAAAAGCTTCAACAAAATTACTAAATTTAAAGTTTTTTTGGAGTTTTTGATCGACCACTGCCCAACCTGCTAATTGAGCGATCGCTGAAGAAATTTCCACTTCAGATAATTTTTGAATAGCCATAGGTTTCACTAGATACAAGAATAAACCTATATTTACACAAAACTAAAAAATAAAGGCGGTACTAAGTACCGCCTTTATTTTTTAGTTTTTGACGGGTTGATCCCGATACCACCAAGCCAAAATTTGCATCCAATTCCAGCCCTTTTGTGCCATTTGCTGAGTCATTTCCTGATCGAGGTGCTGACCATCGGAAACGGGCATATAGCCACCACCCCAGCTAATCCAGTTGCGAGGTAGGCGGGCACGATAATAACCATTAAAACCGGGTTTAAGCATATAGCCTGCGGTTGAGGCAACGGCTTGATCACTGCGGCTATGAATTAGAGCGATCGCTTGCCCAGTCTGAGGATCGTAGCGATAAAAACCTTTGTATACCTGATCACGAGTATCACTGACTAGATCGTAGGGAGCCTCGCCCCATTTACGCTGACGCTGAGTATTGACAGCATAACTACGAGCAGCAACTGCTTGCGCCATTAATGCGTCCATATGCCAACTGGCGGGCATTTCGCTAGGAACAACGCTGCGCAGATATTCCTCAAGGGACAAAACGTTAACGGCGATCGCCTTGTTATTCCAAGCGCGTAATTCGATTTCACCGGGGTAGAGATTGCTGCCGACTTGCACCAATCCATTATTACTAGGAGTAATACGATAAGCAGATGTCAGGGGTAATGTGTACCACTTACCAGGATCAAGACGGCGGCTCGCCTGTCCTGCAATTTGTAAAGTAGCAGGTTGTGTCACTGCGACAGACATCTTAGAGCTATTTTCCTCTCTAACCAAAACCCTCAAGAGGTTTGCTGCTGCTGCTTGAGATACGCCAGCAACAAGTACTAAGACTAAGGACAAAAATAGCGTATACATCCCTTTGGAGAAGTGTTTCATCATTTAGTTAGTCACTCACACCTATGAGCCAAGAATGTAAAAAATTATTTAATCCGTTTTGAGACATTTGGGGGATGCCTCGAATAACCAGATAGTTTAGCAAAACAATTCAATTTTGATAAACATTATTTTTTCTTTTACTTACAGACATTTTTATCGCAAGTACATCAAATTGTCACTAAATTGGTAAAAATCATTATGTGATGGGGAATATCAAGTTGTACCCATCACATGGCGATCACCATATAAACATAGTTGGATGCAATTAAATATCAAACCTCAAAACCTGTAATGCATGCTGTACATGCATTACAGGTTTTGAGGTTTGATTGTGCTTAGCTACTTAGTTCATAATAGAAATAAGGAAGAGTAAGCGTGCGGTTGCGAAATTTATCTCAAAACTTGTTTTGAGTATAGATTTTGAGGAAAGTCCGGGCTTCCATGAAGATCAGGCTGCTGGATAATGCCCAGTGCGAGCGATCGTGAGGATAGTGCCACAGAAAGATACCGCTAATTATGTAAATATCGCAAAGCGATATTTACATAATTAGTAAGGGTGCAAAGGTGTGTTAAGAGCGCACCAGCAGAGTCGTGAGGCTCTGGCTCGGTAAACCCCAGTTGGAAGCAAGGCGAGAGGATTTATGAGTATCGATCTTCAAATTGCTCTTAAATCCGTTGCTTAAGGTGATTGTTGGGCGAACGCTAAGCGATTGCATTTAAGTGTGTGCCGCATGAGGTATTTGGTAACAAATATCCCAGATAGATAACCGCTAAGGCAGTTGATAAAACTCCTGAAACAGAACCCGGCTTATGTCTTGCTCTTCCTATAAAAATTTCTATAAATTTATGCCCTACACCCTTATCACCTAATCAATAGACACTGTAAAGTCAAGCATTGTTTTTAGCCAGTAACACAAATTCTTGACTGGAGTTAAGTAGAATTTATAACTCATGGATTTTTTAAGCGCCATACCATTGTTTTTGATAGAGGGTTTGCTGAGCAAACCCTCTATCAAAGTCTAGAAGCAAAAAATTGGTTGAAATGCTAACAAAATAAGTTCGTCGGGCAATTGGCTACTTTGCCTGTGTTAGCTTAGAAATCCCCAATTAGTCGTGATTTTTTGGGATTTGTTAATGGATGTTCTCTTTAAGGTACGTCTATTACAAAATCATTTAGGATAGTTATAGCCACCTCAAAGAAACTAAAAGCAGATTTTTTGTTTTTTTGATGGAAATCTGGTAAATCTAGATCTGGTCTCTGCATTTCCTGAACTTGCCAACCTCAGATTGTAAACATTGCTGCATTTGTTGACTTTGTTTTTAGCAAATCACCTTTTACTAGAGTAATTAAACTATGGGAATTATTCCCAATCAACTATCATCGCTCCCTGAAACTAATCGTCCATCTCGCAAGTGGTCTGGTAGAGCGATTATCGGAATTACCTTTGTTTGTATCGTTTCTACCCTGAGTATTCGTTTTTATGCGGAGCCGCGCTTAACAATTGGTACATTTGTTGACCAAGATTTGCGTTCGCCTAAGACATTTACTGCTACTGATATTGAGGCAACTAAGCAGGCTCAGGAACAAGCTAAACAGCAGGTAGTACCAATTTATCGCAGTAATCCTGAGATGGACAATAATGCGGTCAAACATCTAGAGGAATTGTTACGAGTTGGTGATGATTTACGCATATCTTCTGGCAATCTGCCCTATGTCGATCGCAAAATCTTAAGTGATGAGGTACAGCGATATTTACGCCGATTGTCCGATCCAGAATGGGCGCAATTGCAGGATAAAGCCTATAGGCTAGCAAATAATTCTAATAATCAGAACTCTATATCTTCCGTTAACAAAGAACAAGATATAGCCGCCTTAGCAATTATTGAACTATCTCTCTATAAAATCAGTGCGCCAGCCTCAGACTACCAAAGTCTCATTAACAGGATTACAGATATTCGGCGTGCCTATGCGATGACCCAAGAGAAAGTTGCTAAGGGTCCAGCTATGTTTCGCGATCGCCTCTTAGAAATGACTAATGAGGATTGGGAAAATAACAAGAAATTAATTCGACAGGGTTTGCTCGATCTTCAAGCCTCAGGAATCGTGATCGGATTACCCGATAGTATGTTGCGACAAAGGATTGTCAACCTCAGGAATCTACCCACTAATGAAGAACATCGGGCTATGGCGATCTCGATTCTAAGTGCTACTGTACAGCCGAATCTGACCATTGATTATGTGGGGACAACCGAAAGAGCAATCAAAGCCTCAGAATCTGTTCAGACTCAGAAAATTTTCCTCAGAGCAGGAGATCTCATCGTTAAAGGAGGCGAAAAAATTACGGAGCGACAGTTTGTCATTTTGGACGAACTAAAATTGACTCAAAGGCAAGTCAATCTGATGGGCGTATCCTTGATGGTTGGCTCTACAGCGATCGCCTTTGCCATTCTTGGCTATGCCCATCGACGATGGCAATATTTCCTCAAAGTTAAATTACATACTAAAGATTTTTTAAACCTTGGCATCGTTTGCGCTGGCAATGCACTTGCCGCAGTGTTGATGGCTCCCCATATGTTTTTCTTTGTGCCATTGGCAAGTATGGGGCTAATCATTGGCAGTTTTTATAGTTCTCGGCTAGCACTACTAATTACCTCCTTAACCTCAATATTGATAGGAATTGCTATTAGTAGCGATCTGCTAGCTCTATCGCCTGTATTAATTGGTGCGATTATTGCCGCAGCCATTACTGATCGCCCTTTAACTCGCTCACACCTCGCCGCAACAGGCTTACTAGTTGCGGTTGTCCAAGCAGCAGTATATACAGCGATCGCTATTTTAGGAGGTGCAACGCCACCTGTACTAATTTTAATTACAGCCCTGAAATATGCATCAGGCGGACTCATTTCAGCGATCGCAGCTTTGGGTGCGATCCCTTACCTAGAGCATCTCTCCTATGCTTTGACCCCATTCCGACTCGCAGAACTTGCTAACCTTGACCGTCCCCTACTGCGCCGTTTAGTCACGGAAACCCCCGGTACTTTTCAGCACACCCTATTTGTTGCCAACCTCGCAGAAGCGGCTGCCCGTGAACTAGGTGCTGATACAACTTTGGTACGAACAGGGACGCTCTATCACGACATTGGTAAGACCCTCAAGCCTGAGTATTTCATCGAAAATCAAATGGGACAGCCCAATCCCCACGATATTCTGAACGATCCTTGGCTCAGTGCTCAAATTGTTAAAGAGCATGTGTCAGGTGGTATCAAGTTAGCTCAAAAATATCATCTTCCTAAAATGCTGCAGGCTTTCATCCCCGAACATCAGGGCACGATCACCATTTCCTATTTTTATTGTCAAGCCCAAAAGCGATCGAACTATGCCATTGAGTCAGAGTTTCGCTATGCAGGACCCATTCCCCAATCCCGTGAGACTGGCATTGTGATGTTGGCAGATGCCTGTGAGGCGGCTCTGCGATCGCTCGGAACAGAAACCACTTTAGAAGCAGCTAAAACTTTGCTTATGCGGATCTTTAAAGCAAGATGGGATGACGGACAACTCAAAGATTGCTCCTTAAGTTGGGAAGACTTAGATCGGATTGCACCTGTGTTCATTAAAGTATGGCAGGAGCGGAACCACGGCAGAATTAAATATCCCCATCTTGCCGAAAAGCTTGATCCCTCTGGTTCAGCCTTGCCCGATCATCTCTGCAAAACTGATAAATGCAAACCAAGTAAATCTGCGGAACCATTAGCAGAACAAACCGTAGCATCAAAAGAGATTGCCTTGAAATAGAAATTTGGCGATCGCGCTAAATAGCTCGGCAAAAAGAAACAAGTTTTTTATAGAGCGGCTTTGCTGTTCCACAAAAAACTTGTTTCTTTATTAATCCAAACCTTATTGCCCAAACTCTTAAGCAACAGAAATTACCAAGTCAAGAAATGGTAACGAAAGTCCAATGTCAGTACATCTGTGCTTTATCGCCGCTTACCTTACCCTTGGTGATATGTATTACAGAAAAAGCGATCACACCTTCAAAATGTATCGCTCCACCATAGATATTTTAAAAGCCTTACCCAGCAGCGAAATTGTCAAAGAAACAGATCTTACTGCTGCGGAACTAATTCTCCAAGTCGAATAAAGAATGCGTTGGAGTGGTAGGGGTTTTCACTTTAAATAAACAACATATTGCTATATTTTTTGAGATTCAAAGTAGAAATACTCAGTCAAATTCACTGTTGAAAATATCTATATATTTTCTTAATGATTGATTTTCGCGATTTTTATCAGCAAAATCTTCAAGAAGATTGTTATAGAAGCATTACAGGAATCAGTTAAGACATTGTTAAGTTAATATTTTATTCGGGATCGCTATAACTCTTTCCCTGCTTAATGTATAAGCTAATTTACTTCAAAAAGCTACCCTTGATAATTGAAGTAATTAATAAATTGCTTTTAGTAATTTTGGCAAAGCCAAATAAGATATATGGACTCTTCAGGTAACTCCATTACAGCTTGTAAATTGTGTCAGCATTACAATCCTGAAGGAAGAAGGGGTGGTTTTTGTGGAAGATTAGCTGTTCCCGTCAGTGCTACATGGGAGGCATGTAGTTTAGCAGCTCATCCTTTTGAGCCATCTTGGCAACCTAATGACGACTTTAGCTCACTTTTACATGACGCTCTCAATGACACTCTGGCAATTAGCCATCATGCAGAAATGCCAGAAATGCAGGAGATGTCTATGCGATCGCTTAGCTTTTCAGAATATTAATTGAGTACATATTATTATTTATTAAGTTGTTTCTAAGGATTTAGATTAGGTATTAGTACGTATTACTAGTACATAGTTTTAGCCACATCTAAACTATGTATACCTATAATATTGAATAAATAATGCTTGCTGTAAATATTTATTCCAGCCATTTTTACTAGTTCTAATGGCTATATTTGTATTACAAACTGTTGAAGTTTGAAGAAAAGTTTGAGAGTGTGGCTTTGCCACACTCTCAAACTTTTCTCTGTTTTTTAATTCAGTGCAACATGTTGTAGTTATCGCTCTTAGCTAGCTATCACAATTTGTACGGTGCATAAATTCAGGAAGGATAAGGTTTTACTAGTCGGACAAAGCTCTGTATGTTACGCTAAATCAATAATATTTTATAAAAATTAGTTTTATAGGACAAAGTGCTAGCAAGGGTTTGGAGCGCAACAATTTTAGGCATTGACGCGATTCAGGTAGGGGTAGAGGTAGATGTATCTGGAGGACTGCCCGGAATCACCTTAGTAGGATTACCTGATACTGCTGTTCAAGAAAGTCGAGAACGGGTGAAAGCTGCTATCAAAAACGCAGGATACGCTTTCCCAATGCGAAAAATCGTGATTAATCTCACCCCTGCCGATCTCCGCAAAGAGGGACCAATTTTCGATTTACCTATTAGCATTGGTATTTTGGCTGCCTCCGAGCAAGTTGATCCACAGTTATTAGGTGATCACTTATTCTTAGGCGAAGTCTCCCTTGATGGTTCCCTACGACCTGTGTCAGGTGTACTACCGATCACAGCGGCGGCTAAACGATTAGGCATGGTTGGGATCGTTGTGCCTAAGGAAAATGCCCAAGAAGCAGCACTTGTCAAAGATTTAGCAGTGTATGGATTGCAAAGTATTACTGAGGTTGGTGATTTTCTGGCGCATCCCGAAAAATATCAACCCGTAGTCGCTAACCCTGAAATGAAATGGAATGACAGCGAATTTAAGCTAGATCTAAAAGATGTCAAAGGTCAACAACATGCTCGCCGCGCCCTAGAAATCGCTGCCGCAGGTGGACACAACCTGATTTTTGTTGGTCCCCCTGGTTCTGGCAAAACTCTATTAGCAAGACGCTTGCCTAGCATTTTGCCCAATATGAATTTCGACGAGGCTCTAGAAGTAACCAGAATCCATTCAGTCGCAGGATTATTAAAAGGTAAGGGCTTAGTTAGCGATCGCCCTTTTCGTAGCCCCCACCATTCCGCCTCAGGTCCCTCACTTGTAGGTGGTGGCAGCTTTCCCCGCCCAGGAGAAATAACACTTGCAACAAATGGGGTGCTTTTTTTGGATGAGCTGACTGAGTTTAAAAGGGACGTATTGGAATTTTTGCGCCAACCCCTCGAAGATGGATTTGTGAGCATTTCCCGTACCCGTCAATCTGTTACCTTCCCAGCACAGTTCACGTTAGTCGCGAGTACAAACCCATGTCAATGTGGTTACTATGGCGATGCTGTCCAACCCTGTACCTGCACACCACGTCAGCGTGAGCAATATTGGGCAAAGCTATCAGGACCTTTAATGGATCGTATTGATCTCCAAGTAACTGTCGCCCGCTTAAAGCCCGATGAAATGACGCGATCAACTGAGGGAGAAGACTCTAGTGCAGTCAAAAAAAGAGTACAGGCATCTCGCAAAATCCAACAAAACCGCTTTCAAAGCGAGGCTAGGGTTAACTGTAATGCTCAGATGCAATCAAGGCACTTGCGCCAATGGTGCAAATTAGATGATCCTTCTCGGGAACTCTTAGAAGCAGCCATTAAACGACTAGGCTTATCGGCTCGTGCCACTGATCGCATTCTTAAGGTATCGCGCACGATCGCTGATTTAGCGAATACTGAAAATATTCAAGTAGTGCATGTGGCAGAAGCAGTGCAATACCGCACGCTAGATCGAGCTACCTAAATCGTAGCGTCCAAGTCCAATCCTGATGTTATGGTTAGGCTGGCTTTTAAAACTATAGGAGAGGGTTTGCGTAGCAAACCCTCTCCTATAGTTTTAAATTATTCTGAGCCTGTGTTTTTATGGTATTTTCAGTAAATTATTTGTTTTTCATGCAAGCACATAGCACCATACATGCTATTTTGTGTCTTGACTTTCAGCTCTAAATGAATTGTCTTTATCAAATGAGACTAAAATATGAGCAGTTTAATGAATAATTAAACGTTAACTTAATAAATAGTAATCTAGAAGCTATGGTAGGTAGATCTTTGTACTGCCTGACATAAGCCTAACTAATATGTTGTTGAGTGAGTTGCTAGTGGAAGAATCCTATCGGGGCATTCATGTATGAGTACAGTTCTGGTGGTTGAAGATAGTGTCACACAGAGAGAAATGATTGAAGACTTACTTAAGGGTAGTGGTTTAATCGTCAAAACAGCAGGTGACGGCATAGAAGCACTAGAGCAAATGCAAGGCAGTTGCCCAGATATCGTAGTTATGGACATTGTCATGCCCCGCATGAATGGCTATGAACTATGCCGTCGCATCAAAACCGATCCTAAAACTGAGCGCGTTCCCGTCGTAATGTGCTCATCTAAAGGTGAAGAATTTGATCGCTACTGGGGAATGAAGCAAGGCGCTGATGCCTATATTGCCAAGCCATTTCAGCCTCAAGAGTTAGTTGGGACTGTCAAACAGTTACTTAGAAAAGCTTAAGAATTTCAGTACAAGTGCTAAAACCTTGAACAATTCTTGAATCAATTCTTGATTATTCAGGGATGGTTCATTAACATCAATACTTTAAGATTTTCTAAAGCTTAAAACTTATAAAATTCAAGACATCAAAAGTTGCAATTTTGCAAGGTAGAGCTTCCCAAATTATGGTTGGAAACCAAGATTTCTTCCCCGGCATCGGACAAGATCAGGCGACTGACTTTGACCAAGGTATCGAAGCACCAGAAGGTGAGCTGCATTTAAGGTTTTTTGTAGCTTCTGGGATTGAATTTGCCTTGCCTGCAATTGGAGTTAGTCAAGTTTTAGAATTTGCTCCAGATCGAATTAACCCTATGCCAAATGTCTCCCCCCTACTGCTAGGTACAGTTAATATTCGGGGTAGAGTTATCTGGGTAGGTGATCTCGGGCAGTTTTTGGGAGAAGTGCCTCCTGTCAATACAGATCGGGCAGAAATTTCTATCATTGCGATCGAGGATCAAGGCATGATGTTAGGTTTAGCAGTAGAACAAATTGGTGTCATGGCTTGGCTTGACCCTTCCCAGCTAACCGTTTCTAGAAACAGCACTGACAGTATGGCTCCATTTATCAAAGGTGAATGGATAATGGAAGGCAGTGAGCCTCTAAAGTTGCTAGATCAAGTCAATATTTTGCGATCGGCACGGTGGGCATCATAGATGATTTCAAGATAGTTTCGGGCAAATGGCAGAGATTTTAGGGATTTTAGGAGAAGGCACATGGCATCAAGTACACAGCACCAAAAAGAATACGAAAAGGCTTCCTTAGCCTACATGCAAGGAGATTACAATCAAGCTGCAAAATTAACACAGGAGCTTGTCCAAGCATGTCCTAGTGAGCCTATGTATCGGTTACTTCATGCTCATATTAATCTCGCCCTAGAACGCTATCAAGATTCAATCGGTGAATATGAAACCGTTTTACAACTAACTGATGACAATTCAATTCTTGAATATGCTCATAGTGGCATTGCTGCTGCCAAGGAAAGATTAGATATCGATGATAGTTATAGTGACAATAACTTAGCGGATATGGTTAGCTCGTCAAACGACGAGTTTAGAAATAAGCAATATGCTTATGACAATGACAATAGCTATAACGCTCAATCAACTTATATGCAGGGGTCTTGGTCTTCAGGTGATAGTGGTGGACATAGCCATACCACCAACGATTTTGATTTTGATGATTTTAATTCTGATGTTTCAATGAATGGCTCTAGTGATTATGGCTATAGTGCCGAGACACAAATCACAGGTTCAGGGAGCTTTAATTCCAACTATAAATCTTCTAGCAACAATACATCTGGGAACTTGAACTCAGATACTGATGTTGTGTTCATGGATGAGTTTGATGATTTTGAAGACATTAGTGAATCATCTTTTTCTAATTCGTTCAGTGATTCCGACGCAACCCAAATGGCTTCGGATCGCTCCATATCTGATTTTGGTAGTCAAGACTTTGCTACCTCAGTCAGGTCTACTAATACGACAGCAGTCGTTGGCTCAGATATCTCAGCAGGACGATTTAATCAAACTGGCAATGAAGCAGAGCTATTTGGGTTGGGAGCAATTAATTCCCCCGTAGGCACAAAGCGTGGTGTGGATGTCACCGCCGAAGCCTCCGAGCAAGGTGGGCTATTTTCTCCCTTTGACAATATGCCTTTGAAAACCAAGACCCTGATCACAGCGATCGCTTCAGGCGTAGTGGCAATGGTAGCGGCAGGTATAGTAACTAACTTTGCGATCGGCTCAATCAAAGATAATTCAACCCGTGAACAGGTAAGAAATACGGGTTGGATGATGGCAGGGGCGGCAGCGATCGCTAGTGGCTCGATGGCATGGGGATTGGGCAAACGCTCATCGAGACTGATCGAACAATCAACCGAAAACTTACAATCTCAGTTTGAGTCAGTCATCCGTGGTGATATGACTCCAAGGGCTTCTATTTATAGCGAAGATGAATTTGGTAGACTCGCCGCAAGTTTTAACCAGATGATTCAGTCAATCGTATCTAACACCAACGAAGCACAGCGTAAAGCCGCCGAACAAGAACAGGCAAAAGAGGATCTCCAACGTCAGGTAATCCGCTTACTCGACGACGTAGAAGGTGCGGCGCGTGGTGACTTGACGGTACAGGCAGAGGTAACAGCCGATGTCCTCGGTGCGGTTGCTGACTCCTTTAACCTCACCATTCAAAACCTGCGCGAAATTGTTAACCAAGTAAAAATCGCGGCGCGTCAGGTAAACGAAAGCTCTCGCGAAAATGAAGCATTTGCCCGCAGCTTGTCATCAGACGCATTACGCCAAGCAGAAGAGCTAAGCGTTACCTTAAATTCAGTGCAAATGATGACGGAATCGATTCAGCGTGTAGCTGAAAGCGCCCGTGAAGCGGATCAGGTGGCAAAACTTGCGTCGGAAACCGCGATTAAGGGTGGTGAAGCCGTAGAACGCACCGTAGCTGGTATTCTCGACATTCGCGAAACGGTTGCGGAAACCACTCGTAAGGTAAAACGACTAGGTGAGTCGTCCCAAGAAATTTCTAAGATCGTTGGTTTGATTTCCCAGATTGCTTCGCGTACTAACTTACTCGCACTTAACGCTAGTATTGAAGCAGCAAGAGCGGGTGATGCAGGTCGTGGTTTTGCGATCGTTGCTGATGAAGTTCGCCAGCTAGCCGATCGCGCTGCCAAAGCATCGAAGGAAATCGAACAAATCGTATTGCAAATTCAGAGTGAAACCAGTAATGTGCAACAAGCGATGGAAGTCGGCACACAACAGGTTATCGATGGTACTAAACGCGCTGAACAAGCTCGCCAGTCCCTAACCGATATTATCCAAGTGTCCCACCGCATTGAAACTCTAGTACTATCCATTACCGAAGATACCGTTAAACAAACCGAGACTTCACGCACCGTATCACAGGTTATGCAGTCAGTTGAGTTAACCGCCCAAGAAACATCCCAAGAATCTCAAAGAGTGTCTGCTTCACTACAAAACCTTGTAGGTGTTGCCCGTAGCCTCCAAGATTCTGTGGAACGATTCCGCGTTGACTCAGGTGATAAAACGGGAGGTCGTTAGTCCTATTGCCTTTAGCTAGCTACTCATACCCTAATCTTTGAGAGGATTCTGTCATGAACTCGGAACAACAACAGCAGCGCATCATGGGTTATTTCATTGAAGAAGCCCGTGAACATCTCCAGACAATCGAGCAAGGTGTATTAAACTTGCAGGACATCTTAGATGAACCTGAGTCAATTAATGAGCTTTTTCGTGCGGCTCACTCGATTAAAGGTGGGGCGGCGATGCTAGGTGTGGGGAGTATTCAGCATGTTGCTCACCGATTAGAAGACTTTTTTAAAATCCTCAAAGAGAATCCCAAAATAAACGTTGATGAGCGGCTAAAAAGCCTGCTATTAGCTGGATTTGATCCCCTAGCTGAATTGCTTGATGAATTACAGATTGGGTTTCGTATATCTGACGAATTAACACTAGAAACCAGTAACCGTGTTAAGCCTGTCTTTGCAGAATTGGAATCCTATCTTAATCAATTAACTTCTAATTCTAATGAAGAATTAGTTACCCCTGTTCTTGTTGAACAAAGATCAGAACAGCGCATTGTCGAATCTAAACCAGTTACTTCTCAAAAGACGATCTTTCAAGAAGAAGTTACTAATAAAATGCGCGACATGCTGCAATTATTTCGCGGCACAGATTCACAGGATAGTCGATCGCAGTTACAGGAAATTTGCAATTACTTCCAAGAAGTTGGTGACAGATTTGAACTCAGCAATTGGACGAATTTAGCTACTCAGATCAAAAATGCGATCGCATATCCCATTAACTCATACCGTACTCTTGCGCCTATTGTAATTCGCGAACTAAAGGATGCTCAGGACTTAGTTTTGGCAAATCGAGAAGCTGAGATTGCCATATCACCTCAAATTCAAAACCTCTTACCCTATCGTTTTTCTGAATCAGAAGATGATGATGTCAGCACAATCTTTACCACCGCACCTGATATATCTCCAAAAGCGATAGATATCGAAGAAGACTTACAACTTGATGCCTTAGGAACTGAAGAATATGAAGCCTTAGATTTGGCTTCTATGAATCCAGTTGATCAACAGTCTTCCAGCGCACATGAGATTGATCTATTTAGTGATCAAAATGAACAAGAAGAAGCCTTTGATCTATTAGAAATACCTCAAGAACAAATCGATCAAATGGATTGGATGGACAGTGAGTATGAAATCACTGAAAATCAACATATTGATGGTCCCAAGGTTGGAGCATCAGAGTTAAAGTCCCTAGCCACTTTATTTGAGAATGATGATATTGACTTTGATTCTGCTTGGGAAGACATCGAATCTAACGAGAGTAATCTAGCAAAGCATGGCAATGAACAGAACTTCAACAACAATCATGATGAATTTGCTGATTTACTCGACAACACCTCTACAGACCTCAATAATCCTGCTAGCAATCGTGGATTAGAGGATTCTAATCTGGCGGAATTATTCGGTGAGGTTCCTACTAGCGAGCAGGCTAGCACCATAAGTAAAGATTCTCAAGGTTTATTTCCAAAGGATCAAGATTCTCAAGGTTTATTCCCAGATGATATGGATATTACATCCAATCCAACGGATCAATTAATCACACAAAATACTCCAGATATTCTAGAAGATTTAGCGATCGATGATTTGGTTAAAGAGGAATCCATAGATACAGAATTTGACGACTTTGACTTAGGGATCGATATCATTGATCAAATCAGTGATATTAATACTGAAAATGCCGAAGGCATTAATATTGATGACCTTGATTTCTCTGAAGGTAGCCCACAGGAATCTTCTGAATTATTCTCAGAAAGCATATTGAGTGATGCTCAAGATGATAACTCTCTATCTAGTGAGGAATATTTCGCTGAATTAGCAAGACAAGAGAATGCTATCAATAGTTTGCATGAAGATGAAGAAGCTCCAGATACTAACAACCATGAACCATTTGCCTTAACGATCTCAGAGGAAGACATGCCATTGTTAGAGGAAGATCCTTTTGCTATTAATGACAACATTGATGCCGATTTACTAGAAACACCATTAAACATTAGCAATGAAGATCAAAATGATTTTGACCTTTCTGATATAGAAGATTTTGCAAACACCCCATCTCCCAAAAAAGATGTTATAGAGAGCTATACTCTGCCCATAGAAAGTAGCGAAGACTTTGATACCAATGATACTTCGGGACTAAATATATTTGATGAGCTAGGCTTTGATAATGATGACTTTGAACAGGAAGCAGCATCACCAGTAATTGATCACCCAGTAACTGATCAAAATGATCATCAGGGTGAAGAGCCAGCATTTCCAGATAACAATGAATTTGATGAAATTGCTAACTCTATTAGTAGTGATGACATAATCAATATTAATGAGCAACCTATTAATGAGCAGACTGATGAGATTGATGATTTGTTTGCTGATGCTCCAGAGACAAGTAGCCCCTCTGAAATAATTGACAGTGCCGAAGATCTACAATTTTTCGGCGAAGATAGTTCTAATACAACCAGTATTGAACAAGAACTAAGTACCACTGATGATTTAGGCGATTTCTTTGGTGATGAGGAAAGCGTTGAGCAGGAACTAAGTAGCACTGATGATTTAGGTGATTTCTTTGGTAATGAGGAAAGCGTTGAGCAGGAACTAAGTACTACTGATGATTTAGGTGATTTCTTTGGTAATGAGGAAGAGATTAGTCAAGAAATTAATACTAGCGATGATGAGTTAGGCGGTTTCTTTGATGATGTAGAGGCATCAGATTTTAGCTTGTCTAACGATATTTCTAATAGCGCTGTTAGTGATATCACTGATAATGACAATTCAATTCAAAATATTGGTACTCATGATATTAGTAACACTGATGAATTAGGAGATTTCTTTGCGGATGTGGAAGAACCTAATCTTGATTCTGTTTACAGTAAAAATGAATCAAATAATTTAAGTACTACTGATGATATTGATGGATTAGGTGATTTCTTTAATGCATCTGAATCGCCCGAAGATCTAGCCGAGAAATTGATTGATGATAATTGGAGTGATTTAGGCATTAGCGACGATGTAAATATCAATGGTGATGTCGCAGATGAGACTATTGATTCATTTACTGAGGAAAATCTTAATTCCGCTTTTGCAGATATATCTGCTGCATCGAATTCTCTAGAAAGCTCTCTAGAAAACATCAATGACGAATTGTTTAATCAAATTGAAGAGCCTGAACCTGCAAACAAATCTGATAATTTAGTCAATTTATTTGCTAATGCGAATGAAGATGATCTGACTATATTAGAGAATAACTTTAATGATTTTGGTAATGATCTAGACAATGAATTTGACTTTAATGAAGAGCGATCGCTTACACAAAGTGACGCGAGTAGTCTAGCAGATGATTTTGAGGAGAATAATTTTTTCAATGCTATTGATGATTTGAGATCGGATTCTCTGCAATCAAATGATGAACCTCTAACGAGTATCCAACAAGATCAACAAGATGATATAAACTTTGACGACGATCATGAAGATATTACATCTGGTAGTACGATCGACAGCCTAGTGGACTTTTTTCAAGGTGATGATTCCGATATTACTGACTTAACTACATCTGAGTCATTAACTAATATTAATAACGATAGCTTTGATGACAACCAAAATTTAGATTTTGGTGGGTTTGATGAGATGTCTGATCTAAATGGTTCCAGCCTACAAGACTCTATAAATTCTGAGACAGATTATGTGGAAATGCAAAATTTGGCAATTGATAATCAATCAGTAGTAGAGGAGTTAAATGGGATTGATGATAATTTTGATTTTGATGATTTAGAAGCCATGATTGGCGATGCTAGTAGCTTATCAGATAATTTCATTACCTCTAATAACGACGAAGTTGCCAGCCCTAATCATCATAGTAATCATGACAATGGACAGCAGTCTATTAATTCTGATGATATGAATTTTGACGAATTAGAAGCTCTATTAGGTGATACTGGAAGTTTTGAGACAAATGTAGCTGCAAAACCAAAAGAACGTGAGGTTACTACTCTCCCATCTACCTCAACGACCAAACCGAAGGATGACTTTGACGAATTGGAAAGTATGCTTCAGTCAAGATTTGCTCCAGATGTTGGACCGATCAAGACTAAAACACCTGTGCGTCCTCCTGTCACTACCCGTAAGCCTAAGTTGTCCGATTCAACGATGCGTGTAGATGTCAAATACCTTGATAGTTTAAATAACTTAGTTGGGGAACTTGTTGTTAACCGCAACTTGTTAGAACAGGAGCAGGAAAGGCTACAACAGTTTATTACTAATCTATTGCATCAAGTGCAGCTACTTAGTGATGTATCCCAAAGGATGCGCGATCAGTACGATCGCTCTTTGCTAGAGGCATCTCTAACCGCAGGTCGCGGGCGTTCATATAATAATTTTGAATCTGGTTATTCTAGTGATGGGGCAAGTACGAGTAGTGCTGTTAGTAGCGAATTTGAAGGGATTGAATTTGACCGATACAATACCTTCCACGTTCTGTCACAGGAAATCATCGAGCTAATTGTCAAAGTTCGTGAGTCAGCTTCGGATATTGAGTTTGTGGTGGGTGAAACCGATCAGGTAACTCGTCAGTTGGGAACGATTACTACTCAAGTGCAGGATGACTTGAAACAATCACGCATGGTTCCCTTTGCTCAGATTGCCGATCGCTTGCCTAGAGGTATTCGCGATCGCGCACTGAAGAGTGGCAAGCAGGCTGACTTGGAGGTGTTTGGTCGCGAGACTCTCATCGACAAAGCTATTTTGGAATCTCTCACCGATCCACTCACACACCTTGTCAACAACGCGATCGATCACGGCTTAGAAGATCCTGCAACCCGCCAAGCAGCGGGTAAATCTGCGGCAGGTAAACTCACAGTGCGGGCATATCACCAAGGTAACCAGACCGTCATCTCAATCAGTGATGATGGTGCAGGTATTAGCACTGAAAAAGTGAAGAAAAGTGCAGTCGCCAAAGGTGTACGTTCGCAATCGGAAGTTGATCGCCTTAATGATACCGAGGTTTACTCGCTATTATTTGAAGCAGGATTTAGCACGGCAGCAGAGGCTGATGAGTTTAAAGGACGTGGCGTTGGTCTGGATGTGGTCAAAACCTGTCTCGATGAAATTCGCGGCGTAATTATTGTGGAATCGTTAGTTGGTAAAGGAACCACCTTTACAATCCGCTTACCACTTACGCTCAGTATTTCTAAGGCGATGTTCTGCATTAGCGATCGCGCTCGTATTGCCTTCCCCGTTGACGGCTTTGAAGACATGGTAGAGGTTCCTCAAAGTCAAATCGTGCTTAACGAAAAAGGTCAGCCATGCTTACCTTGGCGCGATACGGTGTTGCCATTCCAACATCTCTCCAATTTACTTTCCTATAGCCGCCATCTCAGCCGTAGCAATATCTATGGTAAGCAGGATAACGATGAACTCTGCATCATTATTCTGCGTAACGATACTAGTTACCTTGCCCTACAGGTTGATCAGTTCCTCGGCGAGTACGAAATTGTAATCAAGCAGTTAGAAGGACCAATCCCTCAGCCTGCGGGTATTGCGGGAGCAACGGTGCTAGGGGATGGTCGCGTCATGGCGATCGCTAACGTTTTAGAACTGTTTGACATCGCTAGTGGTAGACTCCGTCCTTCTACTTCTGGAGTCACGCTGCAACCACCTATTGAAGAAGATATTGCTGTCGATCCAACGGTGCTGATTGTGGACGACTCGATTACGGTACGTGAACTATTGTCATTGACCTTTGCCAAAGTGGGATACCGCGTCGAGCAAGCAAAGGATGGACAGGATGCATGGGAAAAACTCCGTGCAGGACTGCCTTGCGATATGATCTTCTGCGATATTGAAATGCCACGGATGGATGGATTAGATCTCTTATCGAGATTACAAAAGGATTCTCGACTCAAAGAAATTCCTGTGGCGATGTTAACTTCTCGTGGAGCTGATCGCCATCGTCAAACCGCAATTCAACTGGGAGCAAAAGGCTATTTCACTAAGCCCTATCTTGAAGAAGAATTGCTGAGCGCCTCGAAGCGTCTCCTCAATGGAGAAACCTTGCCGATTTAACAATTCAGGAATGTGTAGTGCACATTCCTGAATCTAGAAAAAACTATGCTGCTGAGTCTTAAAATTGAAAATTTTGCACTGATCGATCGCTTAGAACTAGATCTTTATGCAGGGCTAAATATTCTGACAGGCGAAACTGGAGCAGGCAAATCGATTGTATTAGATGCTCTTGATGCAGCACTTGGAGGTAAAGTATCTGCGCGAGTAATTCGTAATGGCGCAGAGCGTGCCAATATTGAGGCAACTTTTTCCACAAATCAGGCGATCGCTCAATGGTTAGAATCTCAAGAAATTGATGCCATTGACGCGGAAACTTTAATTTGCAGTCGGGAGATTACCATCAAGAGCAATCGCACCCGTGTTAACGGTGTGGTAGTTAATAAACAACAAATTCAAGAATTACGCGATCGCCTTGTTGAGATTACGGCTCAAGGTCAGACAATTTTACTGAGTCAATCCGCTCAGCAGAGGGAACTGCTCGATAGTTTTGGTGACCAAGCCTTTAATCAGGCAATCTCATTACAACGTCAAAAGGTCGCAAAATTATTTGAGACAAAGGAGCGATCACGCAAGGCACTGTTTGAGCGTCAACAAAATGAGCGTAACCGTTTGCAGCATTTGGATATGTTGCGCTATCAACTCAAGGAACTTGCCGCCGCAAACCTTGAAGATCCCGATGAATTGGAACAACTCGAAAGCGATCGCAATCGCCTAGCCCATAGCGTCGAATTGCAAAAGCAAGGCTATGCAGTGTATGAAGCGCTCTATCAGAATGATAGTGGTAATGCCTGTGCTGATCTCCTAGGGCAAGCAGAATCGATTCTCACAGAGATGGTATTGCTTGATCGCGAAGCAGAAGGAATTCTAGAATTAGTATCTAGTGCCCTTGCCCAAGTAGAAGAAGCAGGGCGACAGATTAATAATTACGCTAATCGTCTTGATTCTGATCCAGAACAGTTGGAAACCATTGAGCAGAGAATTAATCAAATCAAGCAAATTTGCCGTAAATATGGCACGCTCCCCGAAGCGATCGCCTATATGGAAAAACTGCAAAATGAATTGGCAGAATTGACCGATCAAAGTATTTCTATTGAAGACTTAGAGCGCAAAGCCGAGTCGGATTTACAGAGCTTACTCAAGGCTTGCAAAAAACTGACAGAATTGCGGCGGCAAACTGCGATCGCCCTTGAGAAAGCCCAAATCGAGGCACTAAAAATGTTAGCTATGGAAAAAGTCCGCTTTCAAGTTGGTCTTTATCCAGTTGAGCCAACTGCTTTAGGTAGCGATCACATTGTGTTTGAATTTAGTCCTAACCTTGGTGAACCATTACAGCCACTGGCGGAAACAGCCTCAGGTGGGGAAATGAGCCGCTTTTTGCTAGCATTAAAAACTTGTTTTGTGCAACAGAAAACTAGGCAGGAGAGCCAAGCCGATGCAGAATCTAGCCATGCCAAGGTTGGGACAATGGTATTTGATGAAATTGATACAGGTGTATCAGGTCGAGTTGCTCAAGCGATCGCCACGCAACTCTGGCAATTGAGCCGTAGTTCACAAATCCTCTGTGTGACGCACCAACCCCTAATTGCGGCGATCGCGGATCGTCATTTTCATGTCAGCAAGGAAGTAGTTGGCGATCGCACAAAAGTGCAAATTCGTTTATTAGAACTAGAAGATCGCAAACAGGAGTTGGCTCAAATCGCTTCAGGGAAAAGTGCTGAGCAAGGAAAAAGGAAAAAGGAAAAAGGAAAAGCTGTACTTCAACAAGGTACGGATGATCCTGCTCTAAGTCAGGCGATCGCCTTTGCCGAGTCTTTACTAGAGCAAGCAGCAGCTATTAAAAACCAAAAATAGTCGGCGCTTTGCGCCGACTATTTTTGGTTTTTTTAGTACATACAGAATCTGGAAATGATCGCGCTGGCTATATCCAAAGCTCGACCAAATCGCTAGAATCAAAGGAATATTATTAAATTATATTAAGTTATATAAATATGAGTTTTATAGCCAGCAATTTTTCAATCAACAATTTTCCGATCAGGAAACAATGGCGATCGCTAGTCAATATTTTTTTGATCTGCGTCATTTGTTTGGCAATTACCTTTGCTAATTCCCTGAGCAATAATGTCTCCGCCGCAAGAGAACCCGACTCTAGCCAAATCATTGATCGTTTTGAAATTATCAAAAACAAAATGGCAAAACTGAGATTTTGCTACAACGAGAGTTGTTTCTATCGCAACGTCACCAGTAAAATTATTCCTCCCAGCGACAAAAATCCCCATTACACTGCCGAAATCTCTGCTGCTGTTGAGCGCCCATCCGCAAGCCCTGACTTAGCCGATTACCACTTTGTCTATGCTGATGATCATTGGCAACTGGTCAAGGGTGAAGAGTTTACCGATGTTGCGGACTATGTATTTATTGGCGATCGCTATGAAATTTACAGTGTTCATAATAGTCATACCCTCAGTGGCAATTTGGACAAAGCCAAGGAAGATGGCGGCATTAAATCAGGATATTTGCCCCTTTACTATGAAGTGCTAGATCGCGGCATTGAGCGAGTCAAATAAGAGTTTTGTGGTGAGGCAAAGCCTCCCACAAAACTCTGTTTATTAGGAACAAATATCGCCAGAAGACCGTCTAAATCTCTGCCCCCCATCTTAATTATTTATAGCGGTTTTCAAATGAGTGCTTACAGCGCTTTGCGCGGACTTGAAACCCAGAGAAATTTTTGAAAGCGCGGCTTCGCCGCGCTTTCAAAAATTTCTCTGTACTACTCCAGTGAAATCGAACCCTCTCTCGAATCATTGATGATTGCTATATAATCAGGTGAATGCTGAAGATCGTATTATTGAGGTTCAGGATGGTTGCCAAACCAGTTATCAATCACATTCTCTTAGGACTTGCAGTTAGCGCGATCGCCCCGATCGCGATCGCTAGTTCCTCAGCATCCGCAGAAGAGAATATTAATATTCCACAGCAGCTAGTCGAACCCAGTCTCTGGTGGAAAACCCAACGGTTAGAAGAAGGTTGGGTCGAGAAAATTACAATTGATCCTGAAACCAAAAAAGCGATCGTCACCGTTAATACGACCAGATGGGCAGCTTCTGATTATTTAACAAGATTTAGTTTTCTATTTAAGTTAGGAACAGAAGCCCAAAAACAAAATTTTAATGTGTTACTACACAATCGACGCGATCAGAAGCTTGCAGAATATAGCACTCAGGAAGAACGTTGGCGGATCGATCCTACATCTTTAGGTGCAGAGCCATTTCGTGTCAATGCTCCCACAATTTTCCAGCAACAGTTCTAACAAGAACCAGATTTTCTAGGGCATGGCAAAATAGCGCTACAAAAAATTACGTCACATTTCTAAGCGACATTTTTGCCCAAGCTAATCCCGAAAATAGCATTGAGGCGATCGCGTACCCATGATAGGGCAGCATATTGCGATCTCTGCAATTCCTCTTCATTTAGCAGCCCAAGGCTAACAAGAACCTGCTGACGTTCCGATAGTTTAACTGCTATTTGCTCTCCTAATTCCTTATGTTCGCTAAGGAGCTTTTGCAACTGCTGACGCTCAACTACAAAGAGAACTGTATCCGCAGTCAGAGCACGCACAGTTGCCGTCCGAGGTGTACCAATTAGCAGAGAAATCTCACCAAAAAACTCTCCCTCTCTTAATGTCGCGATCGCTTGATTATTCCGTTCCGAAAAAACCTCTACAGCCCCAGACAAAATAATATAGAACTCTTCGCTGGGTTCATTCTCTTGGCAAATTACTTCGCAAATATCAAAATGCTTACGATATCCCCTTGCAATTAAGGCAAAGAGTTCTACTTCTGTACATCTTTCAAAGTAGGATATTTTTCGCAATAAATCACGGAGATTGCCAGAACTGAAATCACTAGGAGTAGAAAAAGAATTAACAGCACTTGATTTTGCTAGATTTGGGAGTTGCAAATTCTCACTTTGCGACTGTAAGGCATTCATCACATAGGGAACAGATTCAGGATTACGAAGAATAATATCGCGTGTAGGTAATGGAACTTTGATTCCTCTTTCCTTAAATTCATAGGCAATCCGAAAGTTCAAAGAGCTACGAATGGTTTCATTTTCATTGGGATCATTAATCCAAACTAGTAATTCAAACTCAAGGGCATCGCGATTAAATTTTTGGAATCTAACTTCTGATGATGGATTTTGTAATACATAGGGTTCATGACGTGCTGCCGTCAGCAAAGCTTCTGTCAAGACTAGTAAATCAGTATCTGGAGCCACTGTAATTGGAATATGAATTCGGCAGGTATGTCCTCTATAACTCCAATTGACAGTATTGTGTTCAATGAGACGCTGATTAGGAACAATTACAAAGAGATCATCATCGGTACGCAGGATAGTGGAACGAATGGAAATTTTTTCAATAACTCCCTTTAGTTCACCGATTTCAATATAATCGCCAACTTTGAGGGTCTGCTCAAATAGTAGGACAACACCACTAATAAAATTGCTCGAAAGATTTTGTAAGCCAAAGCCAATACCAATACCGATTACCCCTGCAACTACTGCTAAAGAACTGAGGTTAACTCCTGCTGTTTGCAAGATAATTGTGCAGCTCAGGGTAATCAAAAAGTATTTTATAAATACAGTAATTGCTTCCTGTAATCCTCGATTGATGCGAAATCGAGATAGGAAGGCACGTCTGATAGTTTCACTAATTAATTTGGATAGGAAAAAAGCTAAGATCAGCAGTCCTAGCAACAGTGAGATCGAGGCGATCGAAAATTTAGTTCCACCAATATCTAAAATCTGAGCCGTGAAGATGTCATAAAACTTGGCTAACCAAACATCCATTTTGTTTCTCTCTCCACAACCCTATAGCAATTAACAGCCTCTAACAAAGTCAAACAAATTGGATGCAAAGAATTGATTTTTTGTAGAGCAGCGAAGCCACTCCACAAAAAATCAATTCCTTATTTTACTGTGCGTCCCTATATAGCAATTTTCTAATGTGTACAAGAAAATCGCTACAACAAATTAATCTGACATTGACAATCTGGCAAAATGCTTTAGCTTAGTATCTACTTCTGTATTGTATAAATTACTGTCGCAGTTGCGTTTGGAATTTCTGATTTTTTCAGTTTTGCATTGATTTTGCCCAATCCCCCCATCGTGCCAATCCATAATTGGTGCTCGCTAATGAGCAAATTGACAACAGAACTATGGGGGAGGTTACTGATGAATGATGTAATTTCGCCATTGTAAGTATTGGCAAGTACCAAACCATCCCTCATGCCAATCCATAACTCTCCACTTTTGTCGCTAGCTAGGGCAACAATATCGCGTCCTGTGACAGTGTTAATTCTGGCGATCGCTTTATTCGTTTTGGGATTAATTTCGATCACATTGCGTGGCGTACCTGCCCAAACTGTTCCCGATGGATCAACAGTCAGAGCCTGTACAATTTGTCCCGAGACAAAGGGAATTCGTGCAGTAATTTTCGCTGTCCCCGGATTAATCTTAAACAGTCCATTTAATGTACCGACCCAAATATTACCAGCATTGTCAATTTGCATCACATTAGCGGCTGTCCCTGGAATATTAGGCAACCGAGCATAGGTCTCAGCATTATAGGGACTGATGCGAGTAATGCCTTGATCGGTTCCCACCCAAATAAAGCCTGCCCGATCCATAGCTAGACTCAAAATGCGGCTAGAGGATAGTTGGATCGCAATATTTTCAATTTTGCCTGAACTAGGGCTGATTTGATACAGCCCTGAAGTTGTGCCAACCCAAAAGAAGCCCCTATTGTCTTCAAGTAAGGCAGTGACGGTGGAGTTGGGTAAGGATATTGAAGAGATCGCTTTACCCGTGAGTTGATCAATTTGAATTAAGCCTTGCCAAGTACCTAGCCACAGGCGATCGCGGCTGTCCAATAATGTGGCACTAATCCGACTATCAAAATTGGATGATGGTCTGACGGTAACTAGTGCCTTGCTACCTCCTGTAGTTGTCTCCTGCTGAGGTGTTGGGTTGTTAATATTGATAGCTTCGGCATTATTGAGTCCATAGCTAACCACAAATAAGCTGGCTATGTTAGCAGTTATTGCTAATGCAGTTTTAGCGATCGCTTTTGAAGCATTTAATTGTGGCATTTTGTTAGCTGCAAACATCTTGACCATCATCCCTAGACGCGGTGTAAAACTCTTTTAAGCGTCAGATGTTAACACAAGAAATTGCGATCGATGCATCAAAATTACTAGAAATTGCAAGAAATTGTCATTTTAAATTTAAAGCAGCAATATACCTATTAAAACCATTGTCTAGACTCAATAGGTTGTAAGCTCCAAAAACTAAAGAGAAGGCGCAATGCGCCTTCTCTTTAGTTTTTGGGCTTGGGAGTAGTTGGTGGTGGCTCAGGGGCGGGGATTTCAGGTTGCACAGGCTGTGGTGGTGGCTCTAAAGGTGCTGGTTGTGGGGCAGGTTCTATAGGTTTGGGGGAAGGATTCGTAGTGATGGGTGTTGGTTGAGGCGTAGTTGGTGTTGACGTAGGTGCATTATTGGGTGCGGAAGAAGGCTCTGAGGTTGGTTTACTTGTATTTACAGGCTCAGGGGGTTTATTAGTGGAAGGATCGTCGCGCTTGCGGTCAACTGGTTCATCGCGGCGATCGCTATTGGCTGTACCTGAGGTATAGGTAACTTTAGACTTATTAGCATCAGGCTTATTCGGCAAATCCGAACGACGGAATTGGATCGTACTTGCCTCTTTGACTGTTGCGGTAACACCAAATTCTGATGTGATTTGAGGCAAACTGGCGAGCTGGGTACTAAATCCAAAAATCAAAGAATTATTGGCAATTTTTTTATCAATACTCTCCTTGTCGATCCGTTTGGGCGCAGTAGCTTTGCCATCAGCTTTAATTCTAATTTCTTCACCTTTACCTAGGGTGACAATTTCCGATGTGCTTTTTAGTAAGACGGTAACAGTTCCATCTAGGGAAATGATCCGCCGTTCTTCAGCCGCTTTCGCAGGAATTTCTAGATATAACGTCCCATCATTGCTAGATATTTCGCCAAAAGAGGTCTTAATTTGAGCAGGTGATTTACTATCCTTTGCCGCCCATGCGACCAATTTGCCCGACTCGATTTCTACTTGGTTTTGGGGTCTGAGGATGAGATTGGCAGTACCACCAATGCGAAAAATTGTCCCCGTTCTCAGCGTGATTTGAGCAGTTGAAGATTCGTCAGTGCTTACGCTTTCATTTACTTTTAGAGGCACACCAACGGTAGCAGGTCTGGCGGTGGTGGAGTTAATATATTTAACTCGGACTGGATAGCTACGAATTTCGCTAATTTCGGCGATCGCTTCAGTCGGTAAAGCCTCAGAGCTAAAAGGTTTAGCGGGCTGACTGATCGTACAACTAGGCAGCGTTGTGGCTGTTAGGAATAAGACCAGAAGAGGCACATAATGCTTGCAAAAGTGCCTAGAAATTTTTAGTAACTGCCAACGCTGCATCGTAAATTTTTTGTAGAGTCTACAAAGCCAGTTTTTTCGCTATACTAGGAAGTCTGGTTAAAACCGTAAATCCTAATGTATCTATATTAGGTCTAACATTGTTGTTTGACCATAGTTAGCCGCAATTCTCATTATTATCTATGAGGGATTGTACCTAAGGGTGCATGCCCCTGTAGATGTAAATCTATCTTTAAACGAGTAAGAGTCAAAAGCACATGGCAAAGAGTAATTTGCAGGTCATGCTGACCAAAAATGTTACAAAATTAGGTAAACTTGGCGATTTAGTAGCTGTAAAGCCTGGTTATGCTCAAAATTTCCTCATACCTCAAGGTTTAGCTATTCGTGCAACCGCAGGTGTTGTTAAAGAAGTTGAAAGACGCAAAGAAGTTGAGCGTCAACGTTTAATCGCTATTCGTCAGGAAGCTGAAAGCCGTAAGACCGCTCTCGCAACTATTGGCGGCTTTATTATTAAGAAAAAAGTTGGCGAAGGTAATGCAATTTTCGGTACTGTCACCGATCGCGAAGTTGCTCAATTGATTACCGCAAAGTCGATGTTAGAAATCGATCACCGCGATATTACAATTCCTGAAATTAATCAAACAGGTACTTACGAGGTTTCGATTAAGCTTCATGCTGAAGTCACTGCAACAATCAAAATCCAAGTCGTTCCTGAATAATTACAAAAAAGCGGCGCGTTGCGCCGCTTTTTTTGTACTAAAGTTAAGTTCGATAGATAAGATGGCTTCAATTTGCGATCTCGCTTCGAGTGAGTCCCTTATATCGGCTGGTAAGGTTAGAGTGATATGTAACAAAATTTCAAAAGTACTGAAAAGCCTATTGTGTTGTAGAAATAGGTTTGTAAAGATTTCTTGATATTTAGACTGTAATCTTTATCTGCTAAAGTTCTCAAGTCTCTGAGCGAGCGAAGAGGAAATCAAAAAACATCAAAAATCCCCAAACATCATCACTAAACATCCAAACCACCCAAAAAGAACACACAGTATACGGAAGGCTTGCTGGAAGTGAGTTTGGGGAATCATTCATAAATTCAGTATATGTCCTCCAACGATCATTTTGTGGACAATACCAACCAACTTTTGTCGCAAATTTTTCCCACACTTTATCATCATATTTACCAAGCTCGCCGCCGCAGTCTAACCAAAGCTTTTTCTGAATGCTAAAGCCAAACTTGTTATTACTGTAATGCACCCACAACTGATCGATCGTCCGCAAATCTTCATCGGGAAAATCTGGAATATGTTCATAATATGGCCAACCCTCTTTTTCTTGATTGGCAAACTGACTTATCAGTTTAGTCGTCAGTCCATCCGCCTTTTGCCATTCCTGATTCTTTAGAAATTTCTCCAACTCTCGATAATTAATCCCTTTGGCGCTTGGTAGTTTTTCTAGCACTTCTAACCTCACTTTTTCCTTTATATCTTCTTGTTTGCAGCCTTTTCTTTCTTCTGTCTCTCTAACCTCTTGTTTACGGTGTTTGTTGCTTTTCTTCCCGAATAGCTAAAATTGGTGTGATTTTGTACTGAATGTAGGTTTGGATATTGTCTAAACAATCAACTAGAGATAGGCTTGGTGAAGCCTATTTAAGGCGTTGATCGAAATCGACTTGACTATTGTAAATTCTTGTCTTGTTCTAAAGCATTGATTAAACGATCCTTTTTCAAATCCCTAGCCACAAGAAAATCAAGAATTTTTTGAGAAGCGCGATCATTAATTGTTGGGGTAACAAACTGCTGGACTCATCGTCATTTAGGCAATCTGTTTAATCTCCTGTACGGCTCCAGAAAATTCCTTGTCCACATTGACAATGCTAACTAACAAGGTTTGAAAAGAACCCATAAACTTTTTCATGTAGTCTTCAAAGTTGACGGCTATAATTAGCTAGATCATTTGTCTCATGTTGCAAGCAATTAATTTTCAAATGCACTTCATAGGCTATTTTCTGTTCTGACAGCTTTTTAACCATATTCTCTAGGACTTCTTTTTGAGTCTGCTGATCGTTAGGAATTTTATTTAAACTAAGACTCAACATAATCTGGGAACAAGTTTTTTACTCATACTCCAAAAGCCACCTTTCTGCTCCACCATAACTTCTTGACGCACTTTTGTTAGTGATGTAATCGCGCTGCAATACTATTGATCTCATTTTTTTGAGTCATTGTGCTTAGGGCAATCTCATTTTCAGCATAATAAACCTATAGATTAGGTATATAAAAATATTGTAATTTAATCAGTTATTCATTCTGACTTATCAGCAATAGGAACTTGTAGATCTTCGTCATAATTCATAATGCAAATGAATTATGACGTTTCTTGCCTGATTTGGACAAGCTCTACGGCTAATTTGATCGCCTCAATCGTACTTGCGGGATCAGCGATCCCCTTGCCTGCAATATCAAAGGCAGTACCGTGATCGGGTGATGTTCGCACAAAGGGTAGTCCAATTGTCGTATTCACTGCTCGATCAAAGGCTAAGAGCTTAACTGGTATTAAACCTTGATCGTGATACATGGCAAGATAAGCATCATAGCCAAGAAATATCCGATCTCTATCTTTCCAAGCTTTGGCAGGATTGACCCACATGGTGTCTGGTGGGATTGGATTAGTAATCTGGACGTTGGGGTGTTGCTGGCGATAGCGATCAATTAATGGTTGAAGCCAGTCGCGTTCCTCGATCCCCAATTGTCCTTGTTCACCGCTATGGGGATTGATCCCCGCGATCGCAATTCGTGGATGGGTGATCCCAAAGTCCTGTAATAGCGATCGGCGCAATAATTCTAATTTTTGCTCGATCAGTTCAGGTGTAAGCTGTCTAGTAACTTCGCTCAAAGGAATATGCACCGTTGCTAGCAAAGCTCGCAAAATCCAGTCCGTATATGGCGATTTGCCGACAAATAGCATCCCAAAATCATCGATGTGACTACGCTCAGCCAATAACTCAGTTTGCCCTGCATAGTCATGTCCTGCTTGTTTCCATGCTGATTTGGCAATAGGTGCAGTGACGATCCCATCGAATTTACCCGCTAGAGTTTGGGCGATCGCCTGATCTAAATAGGCAAAACTCGCGGCTCCACTTCCGCGGTTGCCAACTCCTAGCGTAATTTCCCCATCAATGCGAATATCAAATATCCCTAAACTCGCAGGATCGGCAATTTGGATATTGGTAGTTTTTAAATTTTTTAATAATTGATAATTTGACTCAAGATACCGCCGATCACCAAATATGGTGAACTCAGCATCTAGAGTTCGTAAATCGCGATCGGCAAGAGATTTTAGAATGATTTCCGTTCCAATTCCTGCGGGATCGCCTATAGTGAGAGCTATTCGAGGTTTAGATTGCCAAGATGAATGCCGCAGAATGTTCATTTAAGTAATTCTCCAAAAATTTAGTACACACGATAAGATCGTAATTCGCTGTTAGCCCTCTTGACCACCACCAACAATGTCTGTTGATATTTCCTTAGAAACCCTCTGGAATCAAGTCCTTGAACTTCTTGAAAGCCAACTGAGCCGCCCTACATACGAAGGATGGATTAAGACTGTTGTGGCTGACGAGCTTACAGCCGATCGCTTGACGATTCGCACCCCATCACTTTTTGCCAAGAATTGGCTACATAAATATTATTTTCAAAACATTACGGATGCTGTCACTGAAATTTTAGGTTATCCCGTCGAAGTGTATATTGTGGCGGCTCCCAGTGGTGAACCTCCCAGTGGACAACCCGATGAGGATGTTACTGAGGACGAAGGTGGTCAAGAGGGACTTTTAGAAACAGCGATCGCCAATGAGGCAGTACAGGCGATGGCAGCTTCGCTCCCTGCTACGAATATACAGAGTGACCCACAGGTTGAGAATAGCCATAGTTCACCAAGGCACAATAATCTCAATCCTAAATACAATTTCAACCGCTTTGTGGTTGGAGCAACCAATCGGATGGCTCATGCTGCTGCCTTAGCCGTATCTGAGTCCCCCGGACGCGAATTTAATCCCTTATTTCTTTGCGGTGGTGTGGGCTTAGGCAAAACTCACCTTATGCAAGCGATCGCCCATTATCATCTGGAAATCGAACCGAGGGCACGCATTGCCTATGTGTCCACAGAGCAATTCACTAATGATCTGATTGCCGCAATTCGCAAAGATAGTATGCAGAGATTTCGGGAGTTATACCGCGAGATCGATATGCTGATCGTCGATGATATTCAATTCATTGAGGGCAAGGAATATACCCAAGAGGAGTTTTTTCACACCTTTAACACCCTCTATGAAGCGGGTAAACAAATTGTGCTGGCAAGCGATCGCCCACCTGCTCAAATACCTCGTTTACAAGAGCGTCTATGTTCGCGCTTCTCGATGGGTTTAATTGCCGATATTCAGGTTCCCGATTTAGAAACCCGCATGGCAATTTTGCAGAAAAAAGCCGAATACGACAATCTCAAAATTCCTGCCGATGTGCTGCATTACATTGCTGCTAGCTATACCTCCAACATTCGTGAATTAGAGGGAGCTTTAGTAAGAACCGTTGCCTATATTTCCATCTCAGGCTTACCGATGACGGTAGAAAATGTCGCGCCCGTTCTCAATCCTCCCAAGGAACCTGTAGAAGTCTCCGCCGAAATGGTTTTGAGTGTGGTGACGGAAATGCTAAATATTGATTTAGCCGATCTCTTAGGTAATTCCCGCCGCCGCGAAATTAGCCAAGCGCGTCAATATGTAATGTACTTAATGCGCCAACATACCAATCTCAGCCTTCCCAAAATTGGTGAAGCTGTGGGAGGTAAAGACCATACAACGGTGATGTATAGCTGCGAAAAGGTCGCACAACTACAATCCACTGATGGTGATGTTGCTCAGTTATTAAGACAGTTAAGCGATCGCATTTACTTCATAGCCCAATCAAAAAATTAATATGTCTTCTCTACCCGTCGGCTTTCCCGCCCCCACACCTCACGGCATCATCGAAGTAAAGCAATATCCTGCCTATCGCTCAGGGACATATACCTATGAGGGCAATTTGCGTGAAGCAACTGGTTATGCTTTCAATCCACTATTTCGGCATATTAGTAGTAACAATATTGCGATGACAACACCTGTAGAAGCTCGCTATCCCATTGAGACCATCGATCAGCCAGTGCAAAGCGGCAAAGCAAAGGTATCTTTTTTGTACAACAATAGTGGCATTAGTCCCCAGCAAATATCGCCAGATATTCAAGTGGAAGATCATCCACCAATGTTAGTTGTGAGTTTGGGTTTGCAGGGAGCCTATGGCTATGAAAGCTATCAAGGACATATCGCCAAGTTGAAGGAATGGCTAGCCAACCATCCCGAATATGCGATCGCAGGGCAACCAAGGGAATTTCTCTATGATTCTCCCTATACGCCAGCACCACTCAAGCGGCGCGAAGTCCAAATTCCCATTCGTTCTATTTAACATTTAGGTTATGCGGTACATACAAAAGAAAAGAGTTGCAATGCAACTCTTTTCTTTTAGCGGACATATTTTAGGCTTTCTGTATTCTTGAAGAAGAAATCAGTAAAGAGGCTAATAACCGTGCGATCGCGAATTTTGATATTGGCACTCAGTGACATTCCAGACTGCAAATTAATGGGACGATTGTTCACCTGAATAGCTTGCTTCTCGATTTTGACCTTGGCAGGAAAGCGATAGGTGGGGTTAGCTTGATCAGGCGGTATGGCATCAGAACCAATCCAAACTAATGTTCCTTTGATATCACCAAATTCACTGAAAGGGAAAGAATCTAAGCGGACATCAACGGGCATTCCCTCTCTGACAAAACCGATATCTTGGTTCGTGATAAATATCTTCGCAACCAATTGATCGTCAGGCACAATCTTCAACACACTTTCAGGTGCATTCGTGTTAGCCACATAACCTAAACCTGCCTTCAGTTCAAAGACTGTACCTGCTATGGGAGCACGTAACTCTTGATACTTCAAGGTAACTTCAGCTTGACTGATTTGCCCTTCTATTTCCGAAAGCCTTTTGCTGTTATCAACAAGTGCCTTTGTAAATTGGCTATCGATTTCGGCAATCCGCTTTGTGTTATCGGCGATTTGGGATGTTAACTCTTTGCGCGTGGTGTCAAAGGTGTTATTAAGACGCGATCGCGCTTCAGCGATCGCCGCCTGAAGACGCAATTCCTCCTGTTGCAATTGTCGAATTTCTGACTCAGTATTTTTGACTTCTTCCTGTTGTTTGAGATATTGCACCCTTGCAATGGCTCCCTCCTTAACAGCTTCTTTTATACCATCCAGAATCTGCTTATTAATCACCAAAGATTCTTGCCGTCCAATCCGCTTCAACCGAGTTTGATTAAGTTGTTCGATCGTTTGCGCGATGTTTGCCTCTGCTGCTTGCGATCGCGAACCTAGTTCCGCTTGATTTGCTCTAAGTCGATCCTGTTGATCGCTAGAGAGATCTGCACCCCCACCATTAATCTGAATGCGATAGAGTTGTGACTCTGACATCAGTGCCTCACGATTACGGGCAAGTGCCATTAGCTCCGCAGGAATAGCGATCGCTTTCTTAGGGTTGATTGTGGGACGATTACCATTGAGAACAGATCGATAAAACTGATTTTCTTCTTGCAGATTTTGACGTAATTTTTTCAGTGAATCAAGCTGTGCTTTTGCCGCAGTCGCATCAATCCGCAGCAATACTTGATCCTTGGCTACCCGATCCCCATCTTTGACCAAAATTTCCTTAAGTACACCACTAGCAGGTGCTTTCACCTCTTTAACCGTACCCTGTGGTTCTAATTTGCCTTGGGCAGGTACGGACTCTTCGATTTTGGCAAATGAAGCCCAAATTAGTCCAAAGGTAACAGAACCTAGCAGAGTCCATAAAATTGCCTGAGTCCATTTTGGTGATTGACGTAATACTAATGGTTGATCAAAGGTCTGCGTTACCTCAGGAATTTTCTCTTCAGGAGCATCGGCGTTAGGCTTACCATTCAGATTTGGAGATGCTTCTTTCTCAGATGGGATTAACTTAGTTTCTGAAGTTGATTCATTATTGAGAGGCTTTACATTAGCATCGGTCATATCATTCACCTGTGTCTAAAAAATGTAATTAATGTAGCTAAGGAATTCTTAAAAGTAGGCATCTATTATGATTCTCCTGCTGCTTCCTGTTGGCGATATAGCGTGTAATACCTTTCACGTTTTGCCATCAAGTCAACATGTGTCCCTTGCTCGCCAACCCTGCCACTATCCATTACCAAGATCAAGTCAGCGTTGTGAATTGTAGCAAGACGATGGGTGATAAAAAAGACAGTACGACCACGAAATTCTTCGGCAAGATTTAGACAGACTTGACGCTCGGTATTGTAGTCTAAAGCGCTCGTCGCTTCATCTAAGATTAGTAATTGTGGCTTTTGCAATACTGTGCGGGCGATCGCAATTCTCTGTCTCTGACCTCCAGAGAGTGCTGAACCCCTCTCGCCAACCCGTGACTCATAACCTTGAGGCAATTGCATGATGAAATCATGGGCACAAGCAATCCTTGCTGCTTCTGTAATTTCTTCGGGTGTCGCATCAGGATTAGTGAGGGCAATATTTTCCTGAACCGTGCCATCGAATAGCAAAGTATCTTGCAATACCACGCCAATCTGACGACGGAGCGAATAAAGTTCCACTTTACTTACATCATAGTCATCAATGAGAATGCGCCCTGATTCTGGCTCATAGAGACGTGAGAGTAGCTTGGTGAGTGTACTCTTACCTGCACCACTGGCTCCCACCACACCCACAAATTGCCCCGCAGGAACTTCTAAACTGACATTATTTAGTTGCAAATTACCATTAGGCACAAAGCGAAAATGTACATTTTCATATCTGACAGCCCCGACAATAGCAGGCATGGGAATATTGCGCCGACCTGCTTCTTCTTGTTCCTGTGGATGATTGATAATATCGCTCAGACGCTCAAGGGAGAGTGCTGTCTCTTGGAAGTTTTGCCAAAGCTGAATTAATCGTAATAGGGGAGTAGTTGTGTATCCTGCAATAATCCGAAAGGCAATTAACTGTCCAAGGCTCAAATGATTACCAAGTACTAAATATGCGCCCACCCAAAGTAACAATAAGTTTGATAATTGATTTAAAAATTGACTAGTTGATCCTGCGGTAGTGGAAGTGACAACGGTTTTAAATCCTTCAGAAACATAGCGTGCATAGCGACGTTGCCATTCCCACCGCGACTTTAATTCAATATTTTGTGCTTTTACGGTCTGAATTCCTGACACAACTTCCACGAGATAGGATTGCGTGGTGGCGTTGCGCTCAGCTTTAGTCCGTAACTGTCCGCGAATAATCGGAGCAACAATAAATGTGAGCAAGGCAAATAAGGGAACTGTGCCAAGGGCAACTAAGGTCAGTAGCCAGCTATAGCAGATCATCACAATGATATAAATCAATGAGAAAACCGCATCTAGCACTACGGTCAGGGCAGTTCCTGTTAGGAATTGACGAATGTTTTCTAATTCACCAATGCGGCTAGATAATTCTCCAACCGATCGCTTTTCAAAATAGCGTAAAGGTAGGCGCACAAGGTGGTCGATTGTTTCCGAGCCAAGGGTCAAATCAATGCGATTGGTGGTATTAACAAATAAATAAGTGCGTAAAGCACTAATCACTGCTTCAAAAATGGAAATCGTCACCAAGAGAATGCCCAGCGTATTCAGCGTCGCAGGTGCATTTTGAATGATCACCTTGTCAATAATTACCTGTGTGATTAAAGGATTTGCTAGTCCTAACAATTGCACAAAGAAAGAGGCAATCAGTACCGTAATTAAAGTATTTTGATAGCGTTTGAGGGATGGCAAAAACCACGATAAACCGAACTTTTGTTTGGGCGTATCCTTAGTTGGTTTTACTAGTAAAATCTGACCCGACTCACCCCAGAGATCAGCGAATTGAGCTGTTTTTTTAGTAACGATGCCCTGTTCTGGAATTCCTAAAACTAATTCGCGATCGCTAGCCTTATATAGCACTACAAAAGTATCCTGCCAATTTAACAAAGCAGGAGTCGGCACTTGGGCGATCGCGCTAGCGGGAATCGATAGTAACTGTCCATTTAGACCCATCAGCTCCGCGATCGCCCCACAGAGTTGTAATGACAATTTAGGCGATCGGGCAAATTGGTTATCGATTGCCCGCTTGACTACATGGCGATAAAAAGGCATCTGCCAATATCTGGCTAACATTTGGAAACAAGCAAGGGAAGCATCCACAGGTCCCCTACCATAAAAATGTGGATAATCAGTTCCTTTCCGTTCAGAACGCTCTCCTACCATAGGCAATTCAGGCGCATAGGGAATATCTAATGCAGTTAATACTGGTGCTTCCTCCACTACTTCGGCTTTGATTGCAAAGTTATCTCGCAAACCGATTAGACGGGCCTGACCATCTGGTAGAACTTCAATGATATCGCTCTCATTGATAGCCTCAATTCGACTACCAACGGGAGCCGCAAAATTTTCACCCCCACTCACTAGCCATACAAAATCGCGATCGAGCTTAGATAAGGGCAATTTACCTGCACCTAAATTCATGACTAGTGCACCAGACATCATCTCACGTGCCAACTGCGCTAAATTGGCGGGAGCTTGCGCTCGCCGATCCATTTCCGCCGCCAATAGATCAAATACTTCAATCAAGCCAACCTTGTTTGTAAAAACTTCCTTTAAAGTAGGATTGCGATCGCACAATTGCCAAAAATCAGATGCTTCCAAGGCAAGACAAGTACTCTCTACCGAAGCAATTACCGTTTCACAAGGTACATTACGAATTAGACTCACCCAACCCATTACGGCATTAGGCTTGAGAATGTCTACAGTCACTGGCGCTGTTGCCCTAGGAATCTGCCCCAATAGTCGCGCTTGCCCCTCCATCAAAAATAAAATCTGCGCTGGCATCGTTTCTCGGCGCAAAATTACTTGACCCATCCGATAGCGCAAGGGTTGTACTCTTTCGCTTATTTCTTTTAAAGTGACAAGATCAATATTCTGTAACTCTGGAACAAGTGAGAGAAACTCTTGAATAGCTGGGATTGTAGAGATCATACAAACCTTGGTGAAACGATTTTGAGGTAATTCTCAACCTTTCTAAGAGAAGGTTGAGAATTACGCCCTAATCCTGCCATATTTTGGCGTAAATTATTGTTAAATAAGTATGACCCATGAATGAATTTATCCCCTCACAAATGTTGCCATCTGTTGCGCCACATTTTCTTCTAACCATTTAGCGAAGCTCTCATCAATTAAACGCCGTTGGATACCTTCATCAAGACTTACTGGCAGAAATTTTTCTAGTCTGACTACTACAATCCAGTCGCCAATTACAGTTGGCGTTTGTACCTGCCCAACATCACTAGCTATTAACATTTTGGCTAAATCAGGATGAATTGAACCAACTTCTACAGGACCAATTAATCCTCCTGTTTGAGACTCTGGTCCTTGAGAATATTCCCTTGCTAATTCATCAAATGATTGTTCCCCTTCTTTAATCCGAAAATATAGTTCTTGAGCAATACAAAAATCTTTAGTACAAATCAAGGAATAAATAACACGATCTAATTGTTTTTTGCGTTCCAAAAAAACAGAATTAACTTTTGATCCCCATGTTGCCTGTTTAAATTTTGCCAGCTTTAGTGATTTTTCAGCACGTTTCTCTAAATCTGCGCTCGTCATTCCCTGCTGTTTTAGCCATGCACGCAATTTTTCCTCTGAGTCAATTCCTAACTGTTGCAAAGCCTGTTGATTGGCAGTTTTTTGTTCTTCAGGAGTCAGGGATATATCCGATGTCACGCGATCGAGAGTCATTTCCCTGACCAGCTGCGGCATCATACCATAGGAAACCAATTTCTCAACTAATATTTCTGCCCGAAATTTCCCACCATTCAGTTCTAATGCCTGCATATTTATCTGAAGTCTTGATACTTTCAGTCATATTATCAGCTTTTATTAATTCAGACTTTTGTTTGACAATACTCCAGACAAAATTAGTAAGCAATAGAGACGTAAGTAACAAAGGTATGGGAATATAGGATGAGATTTAAAGTGGAATCCAAGTCTAATAAGGAAATAAATTGCTCTAGTAAATGGTGATTTAGAGCCAGACGTTTATAACTAGCAATAGATAAAACAAAAGGTTGAGGAGATTGATTGAGTTGAATCGCGCCAAACTTAGCAAGATTTAAAGCTTTGAGACAAGCATTAAAATGGAAATCGAGTTGAGACTGTCAAGACTCTCTCTTTGTCTTATCGTGAACCGTCATCTTCGTTTTGGCTTGCGTTGTAATTTGATTACTGGTATTTCTAACTTTGGGGGTCGTCTTTCTTCCACCAATTCATCTATCTCTCTTAACTTGACCTCAGTTCTGCAAGAGGTCTATTAACAGCCAGCCTACATTTGCTTTGCAAAAGTGACATGCTCCCGCCCCTTCCCCTTTATTTTACATCTCACGCTTAACTTAACTAATGCCTAACAAAAGGACGCAAAGCGTCCTTTTGTTATAAGCCTAACCTAATACCTCTTGCCATCATTGAAGCTAAAAGTGGAATTAAACTAAAACCCAATAGCTCTAAATGAATGATCGTTCTAAGGGTTTTAATTTTCTCTGGACTGACTTCTGGTGGCTTCTCAGCACGTAGATTTTTAATCCACATCAGAAATGAAAAGGTAGGATACAAAGACAATAGACCAACGACAATAAATACCGATATTTTCATCCAGAAAACAGGCTGATGTGTATAGTAATCGGCTCCTTTCTCAAAATATAAAACCCTTAAAATTCCTGTTGTTAAGATAGTAATTCCTGCAATTCCATAAATACTATCAGCAATCAAAATTCGCCATCCCTCTTTATTGGTTAAGTCCTGTTTTAGCGTAAACAATTCTGTAGATAAGGATGCAAAGATTAGCCCCAAACTTAAATAATGCAAATAGGCAGCGATCGCATTAGCCCACATTAAGATTTTCCTCTAGTCAACAGTCTCAAGATTATCATTACAATTGAGCATTATCACGATTGATGCCAGATTATGATGATAACCTGTGATGTTGGCGAAAATCTGTAGAATTTTGATTTTATTTATAATATAATCACTCAATTACAACTTTAAGCCTAATTAATGGTTTGATATGCCTCCTCGGAAAAAATCTATAACGCCTAAGTATTTTGGTCAGGGGGGAGTTTCTGACAAAATTCCTAGAATTGCATACACAGCTAATGCTCTGCGGTTTCAATCAGAGGAAGATCTAGAGATTTATATTGAAAATCACTTTGATGAGCTTTTTCCTGATTTAGAGTTATTGCAACGTCAATTTCGATTAAAAACTAATCGTTATGATTTGCTATGTCGTCATAAACATACTCATCAAGCAGTCATTTTAGAATTAAAAAATGAAGAAGATCGCAGTATTATTTGGCAACTAGTTAGATATAGGAAACTAATTATTACTGAGCGTCCATTCTCAGATCAAATAAATTATTCACTTCCTATTGAGTTAATTGCGATCGCACCTTCTTTTCATGAGGATAGTCTGGTAGACCAAGAAGCCTGTAAGTTTGAAGAAAATATCAAACTACTGAAATTTAATTTCCTAGTTGAAACGAAAACTTTTCAAATTGAAAAACGAAACCATGTAATTCCATACTCTATAGCTGGCTTGTCTAATGAGCTTGTGTGTGATTCTGTTCCAAAATGGAGTGTAATGCGTGAAACAGTACCCAACCTAGCAGCTTTAACCTACAATATCTCTGACAAAAACAGAGAAGGTTTTTGGAACTTACGAAAACTCTTTTTAGCTCAACCTAAAGTCAAAGAAATAGTTAACTCTTTGGGTACTCGTGCTTTTTACGCCACAAGTGACAGGAAAGGTAGTAAAAATCTGGCTGAGATTTGTATTTCAGATAAACAGATCTCTTTCTTCTTGTACCTTCCAAGTAAACATACTTCTATGAGTTTCAACTACACAACAGGTAATCCTGTAAAGTTGAAGAGATTTGAGATTATTTTTTCTGAATTAGAAGATCTGTTTAAACTTGAAAGTGTTGTTCAATATGTAGCATTAAGTTCGACTCGTGGCATAAGTTCAAAAGAACGAGAAAATTTATCTGCAAACTTTGAAAAAAACAGCTTAATTCATGGTAGAGACTGTATGCCTAAATGGTGTACGGGTAAAGGGTATTTTGCACAGCTAAGTTTTGCTTACAATAACCAATCTGTTTTTGAAGAACTTTATCCCGAATTAGTCTCTAAAAACCCTCAAGGCTGGTGGGAAGAATTTCAAAAACAAGAAACTGATAAGTTAGGCTGGTTTGTAGATTTAGCAATTCGAGCTTGGCGCTATAGAATTTAGATTTATCCTATTTTTCACAAAGTTAGGCTCTTACGGATAAAAAATGTCCCACCAAAGTTATCTAGCTTCGACTTCGCTCAGCTAACGTTGGCTGAGCGGAGTCGAAGCCATAGGTACTTTAATAAATAGCAAGTCCCTTAAGTGTACTTATTTTTAAAAGGCGATCGCCAGTGACCACATCAATGACTAATATTCTTGACATCATTAAGGCGGATTACGCCAAATTTCCCGAAGCGCAAACCTATAGCATCTATAGCGAAGATGTCTATTTTAAAGATCCTGTCTATAACTTTCGCGGGATTAAGCAATATCAAAAGATGATTGGGTTTATTACCTTTTGGTTTAAAAATCTCAAGCTCGACCTCCATGACATTGCCCGCACTGACAACCTGATCACCGCAAATTGGACAATGAGTTGGGATGCCCCATTCCCTTGGAAACCACGCATTAGTGTGACGGGATGGAGTGATCTAACCCTTGGCAATTTTGCCGATCAAGCCGATCAATCTGGCGATCGCGAATTAATCATTTCCCACATCGATTATTGGAAATGCAGCAAATTAGATGTAATCAAGCAACATTTCGTCTTTAAAGGGCATGATTAAAAGCCTGTAGCGCACGCTTTGCGTGTACCACAGGCTTTTAACTTTAAGTAAAGGGTTTATCTTATGTACTTCTCACTTTGCATAAATTCTGTACACTGAATCTAGCTACCAGCGATTAAAATCTAATAAATAGCGAGAAAAGCAATGTTTGCAGAAACGAGAGAATTTTCGGCTACGCAGTTTGCTAAAACCAGATGTACGACCGATGGTACAGCCTCATATTTAGCTTGGAGTGGCCACCTCTATTCATTTATGCCCGATGAGCCAAAGCGCAAGCTATTTAAAATCCTTGGCATGAGCGTGGGGCGCTGTATTGATAAAGGCGAGGGGGCTTGGGATTTTACATCGCGGGAAGTATTGCTATATCTTGATCCTGAAACTGGCGAGATGCTACGTCATTGGCAAAATCCTTGGACAGGGGAAATGTTGCCAGTGATGCATGTGGCAAACAGTCCCATTCAAGGCACATTTCGCCGCAATATTCCTGCTGAGGTTGATGGGGATACGACTACCTTTATTTTCGATCTCTTTGCTCAATATCCTAATCCCCTTGCGGACGAGCCTCAATTTGCCGAATATTGCGATCGCCCGATCTATAGCGCTGTGGAATTGTTCAAACTCTCAGTCCCCACTGCCGATCTTGAAGATCCTAGTACTACCACTGTTTCCAAATTAACTCTCTCTTGGAATCGTGTTGGGCCTTGGCTACCTTGGATGAAAATGGGACAACGCAGTGGCAATTTGATTTATAGCGCTCATGGTAAAAAGGTCAAGGACTTTAATGCCTTACCTCCAATTTTAAAGAAGGAAATTGAAACTCGTATTCCACTGTTTAAAGATGCTCCAGCAGAAAAAATTGAAGGTGCAGAAATGACCTCATGGGAATACTTTAAACAGCATTTTGAAGCTTATTCTCAGGGTGCTACTTTCCCAATACCATCACAACTGTAAATACCATTAAAGACTGGTATTGAGGTAACTTTTTCTAATTCACTTATTTATGTATAGATAATTCAAATAAGAACTACAGCTTCGACTTCGCTCAGCTAGCTTACACCGATGGCTGAGCGGAGTCGAAGCCCCTCTGCAAATTATTTAAAACAACTATATTTATGTCTAAGCCCACCAAATCAAACTACGATCCAATCAGAAAGTTAAAAGTTATATTTTCAGGGCTTCATTTTGCAGTATCTGATTTTAGTGTTGCTTATAAACTTGTTTTATCAGTTCCAGTCTTTATTTTGTCGTTTATTGTTCAGCAATGGGTTGATGTTACTTTAATTTTGCTAGCAACAGGAATGATGTTAGTTTCGGAGTTATTTAACAGCGCGATCGAAATTTTGTGCGACTTTGTACAACCAAGAGAGGATATGCGAATTGGCATTATTAAGGATATTGCGGCAGCAGCGGCTGGTGTCAGTATCTTTGTATGGGCTTCAGCACTTATCCTTGAGTCTTATCATCTTTGGAAATTATATAAAAACTGACTTGACTATACACAGGTTGTAATTTCAAGAATCTCATCAAAATTAGGTGGAGTGATTTCTGAAGATTGCTCACTGAGCCAGAGCCAATATTCATAATTACCCGTGCGACCTTGAATTGGTGAAGGTATTAAACCTTGAAATTGCCATCCTAAACCTTGGGCAGTGGCTAAAACATTGGCGATAGCCTCAGCCCTAATTTTGGGTTCGCGCACAATGCCATTTTTGCCCACTTGTCCTTTACCTGCCTCAAATTGTGGTTTGACAAGCAGTAAAGTTTCGCGGGGCGATCGCAACAAATTCCACAACGCAGGCAAAATTTTAGTTAGAGAAATAAACGACAAGTCCAAAACAGCAAAGTCAGGAACAATATCACTATCACCATACAAATCATCGGGGGTGAGATGCCGCAAATTAGTCCGCTCGCGCAATACTACCCTCTCATCACTACGGATTTCCCAAGCTACCTGACCATAGCCCACATCAATGCCATAAACCTTTGCCGCACCCTGCTTGAGCATACAGTCCGTAAATCCACCCGTTGAGATCCCACCATCAAAGCAGGTGCGATCACGTAAGTCCATGCCAAACTTAGCCAAGGCTCCCGCTAGCTTCTCACCACCACGGGACACAAAAGGCGATTGTTGCTTCACCAAAATTGCCGCATCTTCCTTAACTTCCGTTCCCGGTTTATCAATCACCTGTTGATTGACCTGTACCCAGCCAGCCCGAATAAACTTTTGAGCCTGCTCCCGTGATGGTGCAAGCTCTAGGTCAACTAATAAAACATCTAAACGCTTTTTCAAACCTGATCAAACTCACTTAACATATCTAACTACTTTATAGCGTTTCCCAGACGAGTTACAGAAGTTTGTTTTCCCGCCGAAGGCGTTTCCCAAACTTCTGTAACTCAATTTTGACGAAAACGCAATATTGCAACTTACAAGACCAAAGTAGAGAGCAACATAAAGCTCCCCATTCCACTCTCTCAAGTCTAGACTCCTTGAAAATAGGCAGTTATACCAAAAATGATAAATAAAACGCCCCCGATCGCTGTAATCACTCGTTCAGAAATTCTGCCTGCAATTAAGCGACCACCTATCACCGCGATCGCAGTGCAAATAGCATGACCTAAAATCGCGCCGAGGGTTACAAAAAATGGATTATAGGCTGCCGCTAAAGCGATCGTACTAATTTGAGTGCGATCACCCCATTCCGCTACAAAGGTCATCACAAAGGCTTGAGTCCATACTCCTAGCCAAGGATAGCGCGAGGCAATGCTACTCAAAAATTTACCGATAATAGGTAATTTAGAAATGGAGTGATGGGAATTTTGAGTATCTACAGCTTCTTCGGCTTCGTTGACTACTGCCTCCTCCGATTTTGCTGGCATCTTGGAAGCGTCGTAAATTAATTTGATACCAAAGATCAGGAATAAGGCGATCGCTCCATAGTGCGTATAGACTTTTGGTAACAAAGCAACGGCTTGTCCCAATAAAACTGATAGTACGGTCATCAAAGCAAGGGCTGCCAACACCGATGAAAATACTGTGCGGTGAGAATGACGCATTGCCAAAATCACAGCGATAAAAAAAGTTTTATCGCCTAATTCAGAAATCGTAATTAATAATAAACTTGCTGTAAAAGCGGTTAGCACTCTGGCAAACTCCTTCAGGTTTTGAAAAGTCCTGAGCGAGCTTGAAGAGATGTGCAAAGACCTCACCAAGCTCACATCAGGTGTGAACTCAGTGAAAGTCTCGCTGCCAAGATTTTAGAAATTTCTAAATAAAACTTGTCACTTGAACCAGTCGGCTAAGACAGTATGTTGACTCAAGTGGACTGACTATTGACTAATTTAAGCTCTAACTTATTTAGATTTTAGTTAGATTTAGAATTAGCTGTCAGTAGCTACTCCCTTTCATATAGTCTCTATTTTACTACACAAAAGCCACTTTATCATCCGAGCATATAGTAATCCTAAAGCGTTTGTGGAAGCGCACCTCTTCGGGGTGCGCTTCCACAAACCCAAAAATCTACAAAGAATTTCTTTGAGAAATACTAAGTAGCTAGGCGTAATTAAAAAACAGAACCAAAACCTGTGGCGCACGCTGCGCGTGTGCCACAGGTTTTGGGATTTTATATTTAGTTGCACCCAGATACTTATAGAACCCATTCGTGATCTAATGCTATTCCCCCTATTGCTTTAGTTTGCTGTAGATTATAGGCTGTAGATATTCTAGCATTTTACTCACGGCTTACTGATCAATGAATTTTGAAGCTGAATTAAATCTGACCCTGCGTGCCCGTTATCCCTTGATTTATATACCTTCAGCCGAAGAGGAACGGGTCGAAGCCGTGATTACCAATGTGGCAAAATCCCTCGGTCGTAGCGTATTTATTTGGGATTTTGTCGATGGATATCAGTCCAATCCCACCGATGCGGGTGCTGGTAAACGCAATCCTCTCCAAGCTTTAGAATTTGTGGATAAAATCCCTAAGGGTGCAGTGTTTGTGTTACGAGATTTTGATCGCTTTCTCGATGATGTGGCGATCGCCCGTAAGCTCAAAAATCTTTCCCGTAAACTCAAAAGCGAAGCGCAAAACATCATTGTGCTTGCTTCACAGATTAGTATTCCCGATAGCCTCAGTGAATTTTTCTCAATTCTTGAATTTCCACTTCCCAATCCTAGCGAACTGAAAATAGAAATTGAACAAATTGCTAATTCCACGAACTCAGGCAATGATCTGCAATTAAATAAACAGGCGATCGATGATTTAGTCCGTGCGAGCCAAGGTTTATCTCTAGAGAGAATCCGACGAGTCCTAGCTAAAGCGATCGCTGAAAATAACTGCTTGCGTCCCGAAGATGTCGAACTAATTCTCGAAGAAAAACGTCAAAGTATTCGCCAAACCCAGATTCTAGAATTCTATCCATCAACTACAGAAATTAGTGATATCGGTGGTTTGGATAATCTCAAGGAATGGTTATTAAGGAGAGGTGGAGCCTTTAGCGATCGCGCCCGTAAGTATGGCTTACCCCATCCCAGAGGCTTGCTATTAGCAGGAATTCAGGGTACAGGCAAATCCCTCACTGCAAAGGCAATTTCTCACCATTGGCATTTGCCCCTATTACGTCTCGATGTCGGTCGTCTATTTGCAGGACTAGTTGGCGAGAGTGAATCCCGCACAAGGCAAATGATTCAGCTAGCAGAAGCGCTCTCTCCCTGCGTATTATGGATTGATGAAATCGATAAAGCCTTCTCAGGTATTGAAGGTCGAGGTGATTCAGGAACGACTAACCGTGTTTTTGGAACCTTCTTAACATGGATGGCGGAAAAGACTTCGCCCGTATTTGTAGTAGCTACGGCAAATAATATTCGTGCATTGCCCCCTGAACTTTTGCGTAAAGGTCGATTCGATGAAGTTTTCTTTGTGGGTTTGCCCAACCAAGAAGAGCGATCGCAGATATTTGCTGTGCATCTAGGCAAATACCGTCCTCACAATACTCGTGCCTACGATATCGATCGCCTTGCCTATGAAACACCCGATTTTTCAGGTGCAGAAATCGAGCAGGGCATAATCGAAGCGATGCACATTGGCTTCAGTCAAAATCGTGACTTCACCACCGATGACATTCTCGAAGCGGCTAGCCAAATTGTGCCATTAGCGCAAACGGCTCAGCAGGAAATTCAAGTCCTCCAAGAATGGGCTGCATCAGGTAAGGCAAGATTAGCTTCACGGCAAAATGTATTTAGATAGTTATGTAGCGATTGTCATTTTGCTATAGGCAAAATGACAATCCAAAACTCTTATGGAGAATGATTTATCGCGATTTTCAAATGAGTATATAAGTAGCTAGGCATAATTAAAAAGCAGAACCAAAACCTATGGCGCACGCTGCGCGTGCGCCATAGGTTTTGGTTTTTTATACTTAATTGCACCCAGTTACTTATTCATTTGAAAATCGTACAAATAAAGGCTTGGAGCATTGCTCCGAGCCTTTATTTATGTGGTTAAGAATTGTTATGTTAGGAAATCTAGGCAATGCTAAGGGAAGTTCACAAATATTCAAAAATCCAAACCATATCTTGTTGCGATAAGTCGTGATAATAGATAGGCTTACGCAATTCATGAATTGTCCCTACATTTGGTGATTGATACGTAAGTCCTAAAGAGGTCATTTTGGAAATTGAGAATCTGAAGATTTATGACAAAGCCTAAGCGTGTTGGTATTTTGACCAGTGGTGGAGACTGTGGTGGACTCAATGCTGTCATTCGGGCTGTTGTGCGCCGCGCTCGCGACTATGATATAGAAATTTATGGAATTAAAGGTGCAACTCAAGGATTGCTGAATCGTCCCGTAGAAGCGGAATTACTTGATATGAAAAGGGTCTCAGGGATTTTACGCTATGGCGGTACGATTTTGGGAACAGTAAATAAAGGGAATCCCTTCTCCTATCCGATGCCTGATGGAACTTTAGTCGATCGCTCTGAGGAAGTGATTGATGGCTACCATAAACTGGGTCTGGATGCCCTAATTGGAATTGGCGGCGATGGCAGTTTAGCCATTTTGAGACGGCTAGCGCAGCAGGGCAATATGAATCTAGTCGCAGTTCCGAAAACTATTGATAACGATTTGGGGGCAACGGAGAATTCGATTGGCTTTAATACGGCAGTGAGTGTGGCTGTAGAAGCGCTCGATCGCCTAACTTATACTGCCATCAGCCATAGTCGCGTGATGATCTTAGAAGTGATGGGTCGTGATGCAGGACATATTGCAGTGAGTGCAGGGATTGCAGGGGGCGCTCATGTGGTATTGATCCCAGAGATTCCCTATGATTTGGATGAAGTATGCGATCGCTTAATGAATCGCGCCCTGCGAGGATTCCCTTTTAGTACCATGGTCGTTGCTGAAGCTGTGAAAACGCCAACGGGTGAACCTGTGAAATATACCAATAGCCTTGGACAAACCCTCTATGGAGGTATTGGGCAGTATTTAGGCGATCAGATCAGTACCCGCACAGGGTTAGAAAGCCGCGTCACGATCTTGGGTCATGTGCAGAGAGGAAGTACACCATCACCACTCGATCGCATTTTGGGGGCAGCCTTTGGTGTAGCGGCTGTGGATTTGATTGCAGAGAAGAAATACGATCGCATGGTGGCATGGGTAAACCGCGAAGTGATCGATGTACCCATTGCCGATGCGATCGCCAAATATAGCGCCGTTGATGTACATGGAACATTGGTTCGCACGGCAGTCGGTTTAGGAACTTATGTGGGCGAAATTGAACAACTTCTTTAAAGAATCAAATTTTTTGTGGCACGGCTTCGCCGTGCCACAAAAAATTTAGTTCCGCAAAACTCTTAGGCAAAATGAATATCTCTAGAAGATGGCGCAAAGCGCTATAGTTAAGAAATTTGTTTAGTCCAGTAAGAACCTAGTAAACCTGTCTATGTCTAGTCGCCTCAAAGCACTGTTCTACTACATTACGGCGCGATTACTGCTTGCACCGATTATGCTATGGGCGATCGCCTCAGTCGTATTTCTGTTAATGCGGGCAACCCCTGGTGATCCTATCGACGCAATTTTAGGTCCTCGTGCTCCTGAAGAGGTCAAGGTTGCCTTGCGTGAGCAAGTAGGACTGACAGGTTCTCTCTTTTCGCAATATTGGGGCTATATGCAGGATTTGCTGCATTTTAACCTTGGCAAATCGATCAGCACCCGTGAGCAAACCGTTTGGCAAATTATTAAAAACTTTTTCCCCGCAACCGCAGAATTGGCAATTTATGCCCTGATTGTGGCTTTAGTAGTGGGGCTGACTGTGGGAATTATTGCGGCTCTGCGTCCAAACACCAAATGGGATGTGGGTGGTCGATTGTTTGGCATTATTACTTATTCCTTACCACTTTTTTGGGTTGGGATGATCCTGCAATTAGTGTTCTCGGTGCAACTAGGTTGGTTGCCCATTGGTACAAGATTTCCTGCTAGCGTCGATCCGCCTGTTCAAGTGTTTGGGCTATACACAATTGATGCTTTGCTCAAATCTGATTGGAAAAACTTTTGGACAAGCATTCAATATCTGATCTTGCCAGCTACCAGTTTAGGAATTGTCATTAGTGGGATTTTTGAGCGAATTGTGCGCGTCAATTTGCGTCAAACCTTGCAGTCTGACTATGTGGAAGCAGCTAAGGCAAGAGGGATTAAACCAAGTGCGATTTTGTTTAACCATGCGTTAAAAAATGCCATGATTCCTGTAGTTACGATCCTTGGTTTGACCCTTGCTTCGATGCTTGGTGGTGCGGTGCTAACGGAAGTGACATTTTCTTGGCCAGGGCTAGCCAATCGTTTATTTGAAGCGATCGTTGGGCGAGACTATCCCGTAGTTCAAGGCATTGTCGTATTTTTCGCAATAATCGTCACGATCGCCAGTATTCTCGTAGATATTGTAAATGCTTGGATTGATCCGAGGATTCGTTATTAGCTTTTGGCTATTAGTTTTTAGCTATTAGCCAAAAGCTAGTAGCTTTTAGCTTGTGGTAATTGGTAATTGGTGATTGGTAATTATTTTTTCCCTTTTCCTTTTTCCTTTTTCCTTTGATATAGTCGTCACATGATAGACAAGCGGCAACCAAAGCGATCGCCATTTTTTAACATCTCTTTGCAATGGGTGGTGGTAGTGCCGTTTGTGGTTCAAACCTTTGGGATTGTGGGACTAGTAGGCTATTTGTCCTATAAAAGTGGACAGCAGGCTGTAGAAAATTTAGCCAGTCAATTACTGAGACAAACTTCAGGAAGGGTTAGCGATCAACTCAATAATTACTTACAGCGATCTCAACAGATTGTAGGAGCTAATCATTTGGCGGTGCAGCAAGGAACCCTCAATCTTGATGATAAAGAACAATTGCGACAACAACTTTGGCAACAGCTCGTATTAGATCCAGCGCTTCCTGCCAATGGGTTTTGGAGTGATGATGGCAACTCAATTGGATACTTGCGAGTTAACTCAAAGGAAATGCAACAGCTCGCGGAAAAAGCAACAGGTAAAAGCCTTCCCATTGGCACTATTTTCTTTCAAGAGATTATTCCCAATCAGCGTCGATACTATAGGGTTGATGATCAAGGCAAGCCGAATCAATTGTTTATCCAAGTAAATGATGACTTCCGCACAATTGATTGGTATAGACAAGCGAAAAATCTGGGAAAACAAGCATGGACATCAATATCTTTAGGCAGAATTCTTCCCTTGTTGCAAACAGTGGCGATCGCTCCTGTATATGATGCGAATGGAAAATTTTCTGCTTTATTTACGGCTAATTATTTCCTCTCAGACATTAGTTTGTTGCTCACGCAGTTAAAATTTACGCCTACTGGAAAGATATTTGTGATTGAGAAGTCGGGGGAGATGGTCGCGACATCTGTAGCTGCAGAATCAGCAGGATTGAAAAGGATAAATGGAAAGTTTTCTCGCCTATATGCTACAGATAGCCAAAATGAGATTATAAGGCAAGTTTCTCAACAATTAATTCAGCAATTTGGCAATTTTGAGAATCTGAAGGAGCCACAACAACTAGATGTAATGGTTGCTGGTCAAAGGAAATTTGTGCAGATCACTCCCTATCAGGACAAATATGGTTTGGATTGGCAAGTGGTCACGATAATTCCTGAGTCCGATTTTATCGGAGAGATTCAGGCGAACTTACGGCATACATTTTTGTTATGTGGACTAGCGCTGTTAACTTCAATCTGTCTCGGGATTTGGACATCTCGCCGTATTGGGCGATCGCTATCGCATCTCACTCAAGCTACCAAGTCTTTCTCAGAGAATCGCCTTGAGCAAACCATCCCTGATACGCGCATTACAGAAGTTCAGGTTTTGAAAGAATCTCTACATCAGATGATGATTGATCTCCATGATGCCGATCAAATGCGTTTAAATTACGAACGTGATTTAGAACAACAGGTTGCTCAGAAAACCGCAGATCTTAGAGAAGCTCAACGCATTGCAAGGATCGGTAGTTGGGAGTTTGAAGTAGCAACAGGTGTTAGTACTTGGTCAGAGCAGCAATTTCTCATTCTCGGATTTGATCCTCATGTACCCTTACCAAGCTATGCCAACTTTTTCGATATACTGCCTCTTGAGGATCAGCCCAAACTACGTGCAGCAGTAGAAGAGGCGATCGCAAATGGTACACCCTACATGGTCGAACATGGCATCATTCGACCTGATGGCTCGATTTGTCATATCATCAGCCGAGGCGAAGCGGTCTATAACGAACAGGGGCAGGTAACCAAATTAGTTGGCACGATTACCGATATTAGCGATCGCAAGCAGGCTGAAATAGCACTGCAAGAAAGTGAAACGCAACTTCGTAATCTCTTCTCTGGGATGAAGGATTATATTTTTGTGCTAAATGGTGAGGGTAGATATCTTAAGGTTGCTCCGACTCAAGCCAATATTGAAAGTAATGCTAACGTTAAATTAAATCAGACTATCCATCAACACTTACCGCAGCAAACTGCTGAGCGCTTTTTAGAAGCCATTCAACAGGTTCTCACAACTCAAAAGAGCATCGATCTAGAATATAGTTTGGAAATCATGGGTAAAGAACGTTGGTTCTCAACCATCGTGTCACCGTTAGATCGAGAATCAGTATTATGGGTTGCTCGTAATATTACCGATCGCAAGCAAGCAGAAATCGCATTACAGGAAAGTGAAGACCGTAGACAGCTAGCCCTTAGTTTGACTAATACAGGAAGTTGGGAATTTGATGTTGCCACGGGTGAAGCGATTTGGAGTGGTACTCACTATCGGTTGATGGGACTGAATCCCTATGAACTATCTAGCAATTACCAAACATGGCGCGATCGCGTTCATCCCGAAGATCTTGAATGGGTTGAAGCAGCATTCAATCATGCTTTAGAGACGCATTCCTTACTAGATGTCGAATATCGGCTTCTATATCCTGACGGCACTTTGCGATGGGTACTCACCAAGGGGCAGGGTATTTATAACCAAGATGGTCAAGCAGAGAAAATGATTGGCGTGATGCTTGATATTAGCGATCGCAAAGCATTAGAAATTGCCTTAAAAGATTCCGAAACAAATCTGAGCGATATTTTAAATAGCGCTACGGCAATAATTACAAGGGTGGAGATTAAGAGAGATGGCACATGGAATATTAAGTATGTTTCTAGAGCCTGTGAAGCAATCTCTGGCTATAGTCCTCAGGAATTAATTGACGATCAATCACTTTGGTTCAGTTCAATTTACCCTGAAGATTGGCAAAGTCTGGGAGATCAAATTTACGCAGATATTTTTAATGAGCTTGGTGGGACTTATACCTATAGATTTCGACATAAAGATGGCTCTCTCCGTTGGATTTCGCAAACCAACAATTCTCGCTGGGATCCATCCCTAAATGTCTATGTTGTTACGATGCTAACTTCAGATGTGAGCGATCGCAAACAACTAGAACAGGAGCTAACCTACAGCCACGATTTACGAGAACTACTTTTTAATGAATCCACTGATGCACTGTTCCTAGTCGATAGCCATACTTCACTAATATTTGACTGCAATCAGCAAGCCATAAAACTATTTGAAGTCGATAGTAAAAATCAGTTACTGAATATCGTGGGTCGCATTCTTCACAAAAATGATCTGACCGCTCAGGAACTTGCTTGGATTAATCAAGAAATAGCTGAAAAAGGCTTCTGTAACCTAGAGGTGGAATATGTCACTTTCAAAGGGAATTACTTTTGGGGAGATCTTTTGCTTAAGAGAATTGAGTTTGGCGAACGATATTTTAGTTTGGCACGCATCGCAGATATTACCATTCGCAAGCAAACAGAATTTGCCTTGGCTGAAGCAAAGGCAGCCGCAGAAGAAGCGACAAGAGCTAAAAGTGCATTTCTCGCAAATATGAGCCATGAAATCCGCACCCCCATGAATGGCGTGATTGGCATGACACAACTGCTAGAAACTACTGAACTGACGGAAGAACAACAGGATTTTGTGAAAACTATTGCTGATAGCGGTGAAGCGCTTTTGGCGGTAATCAATGATATTCTCGACTTCTCAAAAATTGAATCAGGGATGCTCACTATTGAAGCAAGGGAATTTGTGCTGCAAGATTTGGTCAAAGCAGTTTGTGACATCCTTCGTAATCAAGCGATCGCTAAAAATATTGATCTCACATACATCATTGCTCCTGATGTTCCCACTAATGTCGTCGGAGATCGAGATCGGTTGCGTCAAGTCCTGCTCAATCTAGTGGGTAATGCGGTGAAATTTACACCACAGGGACAGGTATCAATTGCTGTCGAGGGTCATGTGATAGCCAATAAATATGAGTTAAGTTTCGCGGTCTCAGATACGGGCATTGGTATTAAAAGCGATCGCATTGATCAACTATTTCAACCCTTTACCCAAGTGGATACATCGATTAGTCGTCAATATGGTGGTACTGGTTTAGGACTGGCTATTAGTAAGCGCCTCGTCGAGTTGATGGGGGGAACAATCTGGTTTGATAGTTGTGGTTCCATTGGTGGCAGACCTCCCTCAGGCTGGCAGCCCATCCTCAGCACTCAAGGCTCAACTTTCTATTTCACCATAGGCATATCAACAAATTTAGAGAGCCGTAAACCTCCCGAAGCATTGATCAACAAAATTAGTAAGACCCTAATTGACAAATCCATAGCTCAAAAATTTCCTTTACACATTTTGCTAGCCGAAGATAATCTCGTAAATCAAATGGTAGCGGGGGCTTTGCTCAAAAAACTTGGCTATCAGATCAATGTGGTTAACAATGGATTAGAAGCATTACAGGCAGTTCAACAACAGGACTATGACTTAATCCTCATGGATGTACAGATGCCTGAGATGAATGGATTGACTGCAACTAGGTTAATTCGGGAATATCTCAATAATCAGCAAAATGCGAAGCAAGTCAGAATTGTGGCGATGACTGCGAATGCGATGGTTGAAGATCGGCAATCTTGTTTAGAGGCGGGCATGGATGATTACATTAGCAAACCCATTAATGTGCAAGAAATTATTCGCATTATCTCCAATGTATAAATCTGCTCCTACATTTATTGGTATGATCAAATGGTAATCCTTGATGGTAATACCAATGGTTAAGATTACAATTTCCTTAGAAGAAGAAATTCTTCAGTTTCTAGATCAGTTGGCGCAGGGAAACCGTAGTGCCTACATAAATTCCTTACTTGCACAGCAACGCCGTCAAGCGATCAAAGCAGAAATGATCGCGGCTTTACTAAAAGATGCAGAAGATCAAGAGTATTTAGCAGAAATTGAGCTGTGGGATCATGTTGCTGGAGATGGGATAGATGCCTCAAAGTAAACTTACTTATCAAAGAGGTGAGATTCGATGGGTAAAACTTGATCCAACCGTAGGTGCTGAGGCACAAAAAACAAGATCCTGTCTAATTCTTCAGAATGACATCATGAATCAGTACGGATTGCTAACTATTGTTATGCCCTTTCGCCCAGGACAAAAACAAGCCCCCTATGTGGTAAATGTTAAAGCCTCACAGATTAATGGTTTAGACCAAGACCGTTATATTGATGTGGGGCAGATTCGTTCTGTTGATCATCAAAGAATCTTGGGTTTAGTAGGAATTTTAGAACCAGAATATTGGAAATCAATTCAGATATCTTTAAATATAGTTCTAGGATTTCTAGATTGAAAAAACTAATAGCGAATTTAGAGCTTTTATGAAAATCAAACCTGTTTTTGCGGGAATTGCTGTACTTGGTGCTTTGCTCTTGGTTTTAAGTTTGACGACGATCGCTAAGGTATTTGCAGCAAATCCAAGGGATCTATTAGCAGGAGTCAAAACTCAGCCTCAAGCGGTACAACTATTGCCCAAGCGATCGCCTTTATTTGTCTCATTTTTGGCTAATCCAGAGAAATTAGGATTATTCACACAGTTAGCGGCAAAACCTAGCGATCGCGGCGATGTGCGTCATGAATTAGCAAACCTCAAGCAGCAATTACAACAAAACTGGTTATTGGACTATGAACGCGATATTCAGCCTTGGCTGGATCAAGAGATCACCCTAGCCGTTACCGATGTTGATCTCGATCATCAGTCTGCTAATGGTTTACAAATAGGATATCTGCTTGCTTTGAAAGCCAAAGATGTTGATTTGGCGAAGACGACAATTGATGCTTTTTGGCAAGAGTTGGCGGTGAATGGTTCCGATCTAGGATTTGAGCAATATCAGGGTGTATCGATTTTAAATACGAGTTTTGCGGAAAATCGACCTGCGATCGCGGGGACAATTTTAGACAAATTTGTACTATTTGCGAATGATGTGCGGGTATTACGCCAAGCGATCGATGACTTGAAAGATCCTAGTTTAGCGTTGCCCAGTCTTGAGCATTATCGCGATCGCCTTGCCCAAATCAATAAGGGTAAAATTGCCGTTGCTTATGCCAATTTAGGAGAGCTAGGTGAAGATTTGCCACAGGCAAGTTTGTTAATGAGCCTCGGTTTAGACAAGGCAGGTATCAGAGCCAAAACTCTATGGCATGAAGAGCGATCGCCTCAGTCTGTGGCAGATGTTACCGAGCCTAATGCCTCTGCACCATCATCCCTCTCCAAACCAGCGACAAAGCCCTCCTCTAAATCTAGTACTAATATCGCGACCGCCCTACCTTCGGGAAATGCGGTGATTATTGGTAAAAATCTAGGTGAAACTTTGAAAGGATTCCAAACGTCCCTTCCTCCAGAATGGCTCAAGGTAATTACCAAAGCGATCGCTCCTATTCCATTAAATCAAGATGCTGTGGCATGGGCACAGGATGACTTTGCGATTACTTTATTCCCTCAGCGTAATGCTCAGCCTACTATTACCCCAGACTGGTTACTAGTGGCTAAGGTGAATGATGCCAAAGCCTCCGCAACAGCGATCGCTTCTCTCGATGATCTGGCAAGAAAGCAACTCACTGTGGGTGAAATCACCCTCAAAAATCAGCCAGTTACTGTCTGGACAAAGCTGAGTGCTAGTCTCAATACTTCTTCAGGTTCTCCTAACAATGCCGATGTGTCAGGACAGGTAGTGGCAGTCCATGCTCAAACTTCCAATTATATTTATCTATCTAATTCACTTCCATCATTGGAATTAGCATTAACTCTCAAAAACAACCAAGCGATCGCTTCGTCTCAGAACTTTAAAACTATCACAGCAAAATTACCACGCGATTATAAAGCCTACGGATATCTTGCTCAGAAGGTTAATTTGGATTGGTTAGAGACTATTTCTTCTGATATAAAAATTCAAGAAATTTCTTCAAAGATCAGCCATTCTCCGCTTGCATCAATTTTTAAACATATAGAAATGGTAGGCTTTGCGAGCAATAGTATTCCAAATAATATAGAGAATAGTGAACTTTTTGTTAATCTTAATTAATTTTCAAATAATTATGGGTAAATTTAAATAAATAGGCTAGATTTGCATTAATCTAATTTTAAATTTATCTTTAAACTAAATTTTAGATAAGGCTCTTGCGGATAAAAAATGTCCCACCAAAGTTATCTAGCTTCGACTTCGCTCAGCTAACGTTGGCTGAGCGGAGTCGAAGCCGCAGGTACTTTAATTAATAGCAAGTCCCTAAATGCAATATTAAAATCTAACCTCAAATAATGCTTGAGAATCGGGCGATCTGCTTATTTAATAAGGCTTTCATGTATGGCAGTCAAACGACAAGAAAGGCAATCGCGTGATTGTAAGATTCCTCTGCAATGGATCCTGTTACTTCCATTTGCGATGCAATTGATTGGGACAATTGCCTTACTCACAACGCTAGGAAATTATTACTGGACATTTCTAATCTGTGGCGTAATGCTCCTGCTATCTATGGCTTTTGGTGTTTTCGCCAACCGATGGATTAGGCAAGAGATTGAGCATATTGAGATTTCTCTGAAGGCATCACACAAAAAATATAAGACGCTCTTTGAGCTTTTACCCATAGGAATTTCTATTACCGATCCTGAAGGAAACCTCATAGCAGGTAATCTTGCATCGGAGAAGATTTTAAAAGTTCCTAATCAAGAGCTAACATCACGTACCTATGATTCTCCTGAATGGCAGATTGTGAGGTTTGATGGCTCACCTATGCCTAGTAATGAATATGCTAGTGTTAGAGCCTTAGCGGAAAATCGCGAAATCGACAATGTTCGGATGGGACTGTTCGATGATCATGGTAATGTGCGTTGGTTAAGTGTGAGTGCAGCTCCAATTCATCTAGAGGGCTATGGAGTAGCGATCGCCTATGTGGATATCAGCGTGCTCAAACATACTGAAGAAGCGCTGCGCCAAAGTGAAGCAAGATTACAGGCTTTTTTAGATAATGCTCCAACCCCAATTGCGATCAAGGATTTGGAGGGAACCTACTTATCGGTTAACCAAGAATTTACCTATTGGATGCAGACTTCCTATGAAGCGGTCATTGGTAAAAAGGACTACGATATCTTTTCCCACGACTCAGTAAAAAGAGTTCGCGATATGGAACTGCAAGCGATTTTTGAGGGTATTGCGGTTAGTTTTGAAGAAACTGTGCATTTGCCTAATGGTCAACGCACTTTCATCATCACCAAGTTCCCGCTTATGGATGTTCATGATAAGCCGTATGCAGTAGCGGGGATTTATCTCGATATTAGCGATCGCAAACAAGGAGAAATGGAACTTGCCTATAGTCGCGATCTGCAAGCTGCTATTTACAACGGTTCTGCCGATGCTATTTTTTTAGTCGATCCCTTGAGTTTACTGGTGTTTGATTGCAATCAACAAGCAATCATCATGTTTGAAGCCGATAGTAAACAAGAACTAATAGGCATTGAAGGAAGAACCTTACAAAAGCGTGAATTTACTGATGCCGAAATCGATGCCATTACAGATGATGTCGAGACATTCGGTGTATGGAGTCGCGAAGTTGAATACATCACGAAAAAAGGGAGATATTTTTGGGGAAATCTCGCGGTTACAAGAATTACAGTTGCCTCTCAAGAAATCAACCTAGTTCGTGTCACAGATATTAGCGATCGCAAATATGCAGAAACTGTTCTGAAAGAAAGTGAAGCTTTATTCCAGAGGATTACGACGATCTCTCCTGAAGTCATCTACATAGTTGTGCGACATGGTGACGGTAGTATCAATTTTGAATATGTGAATGCCGCGATCGAGGAACTATTGGGAATGAGCATTGAAGACTTCATGTCTATGCCCAATATCCATAGATTCATTTTTCACCCTGATGATTTCGAGTCGTTTGAGAGAGAACTAAACCATAGTATGCAAACCATGGATATTTTTCGCCATGAGTGGCGCATTATCACATCCCAAAAACAAGTTAAATGGGTCAAGTCTCAAGCTCGTCCAGAACGTCGTGAAAATGGTGATATTGCTTGGTATGGTTTTGCGATCGATGTAAGTGAGCGCAAACAAACAGAAATTGCCCTTGCATCGGCTGAATCCAATCTGCGAAATATCAATCAAGAACTAGAAAGATTAATTAATCTTGATGGTCTCACCCAAATTGCGAATCGTCGCTGTTTTAACGATCGCATACTTCTTGAATGGCAAAGATTGCATCGTGATCACCAGCCACTGTCTCTATTGATGTTTGATGTGGATTATTTCAAGCTCTATAACGATCGCTATGGGCATCAAATGGGGGATGAATGTCTAATTAAAATTGCTCAAACCGTTGATGATTTAATGCGCCGTCCCGCTGACTTGGTAGCTCGCTATGGTGGCGAAGAATTTATCATAATTTTGCCTAATACCAAAGCTGAGGGAGCGATCGTTGTTGCTGAGCTTGTTCATCAGGCAATTCAAAAACTGCAAATCCCTCATCAAGATTCTACGGTGAGTGATATTGTGACAATTAGTATGGGAATTGCTTGCGATCTTCCGAAATTAGAGCGATCGCCTTATGTATTGATTAGTCAAGCTGATCACGCCCTTTATGAAGCGAAACAGCAAGGAAGGAATCGATCAGTTCTATTTGTGGAATAGCGATACCAATTCACGAAAGTAAGGAAAGGATTTATTTTAGTAACTGATGTTACGTGGAACTAGGCTCGCCCCTCATCCCCAACCCCTTCTCCCGCAGGAGAAGGGGCGCAAAACCTAAATTATTTTCTTGTTCCCCTCTCCTGCGGGAGAGGGGCTAGGGGTGAGGGCTTTAGAAGACTTCCACGTAACATCAGTTAGTAAGGATGGGCGGCGCTTCGCGCCGCCCATCCTTACTAATTTAGCACTGCCTGAAAACCAAGCCCAGTAAGGTTTTGCAAAGCTAAAAATGACTATGCCATTTTTAGCTTTGGTATAAAATATTACTATGCTGATATGGTAGAAGTCTGCCGCTAGTCTCAATGAGCATTTCCCACAAACAATCGTTTTTCCGAAATATTCCATTACGCTGGATCTTAATAGTTCCTTTTGTGATGCAAATTGTTGTTGCCGTGGGTTTGGTAAGTTACCTATCCTATCGCAGTGGACATAATGCAGTGAATAGCCTCGCCAATAGGCTCCAAACAGAAATTAGTACCCGTGTAGTTGAAAAAACAACAACCTATCTTCAGGCAATTGATCAAGTTAATAAAAACAATATCAGTGCTCTTCGCCTTGGTAAATGGAGCTTTAATGATTTTCCTAGCCAAGAGCGACAGGCATGGGAACAAATGCAACTTAGCGCCTTCGCCAAAATTACGATCATTGGATTTGGCACACCTTTAGGTGGACATCGATCAGTTGAGCTTTTGCAAAATGGAACCTTGGTAATGCGGGCGGCTCCTAATGGAGGAGGTGACTATATTAGCTCTACCACTAATCCCGATGGTTCATTAGCCCAATCTACACAAACGAATACTTACTTTGATTCTCGTCAGCGTCCTTGGTTCCAAGTAGCAGTCAAAGCCAAGAAAGCTGCATGGACAATTGTATATCCACACATCTATACAGGAGAATTGTTAGTTGCGCTTGCGGAGCCGATCTATGACCTAAAAAGTGGTGATTTGTTAGGTGTTACCTATGGCATACGCTCCCTTGAAGATATGAGTCGTTTTTTGCGAACCATTAACATCAAATCAGGGGCAGTGTTTATGATGGAACGGGATGGAACCTTAGTCGCCACCTCGGCAGAAAAGCCATACCAAGTTATTCCAAACATCAAAGCACAAAAGCTCCTCAAAGCTTTTAATAGTCCCAGTTTTTTGATCAGTGATACGGCTAAATTTTTACGCGATCGCTTTGGTGATTTGGCAAATATTCATAAACCAGAAAGACTTGATTTTTCTAGTAATAACGAACATTATTTTGTCAGTATTACTCCTTATCAGGATGGGCAAGGCTTGAATTGGCTGATTGTGACGGTTGTGCCCGAATCAGAGTTTATGGCGGAAATGCGAGCGAGTACCAATCAATCAATTAACTTGATTGTGATCACATTATTAATCGCTACAGGGATTGGACTTATTACGACTCAGTGGATTACAGCGCCGATTGTGCGGATGCGTCAATCTAGTAAAGCAATGGCAGATGGCGTATGGATAGAATCTTTACCTGAAGATGGTTTAATCGCGGAGATAAATTCTTTATCTGCCTCCTTTAATCAAATGGCTGAACAATTGAGACAGGCGCTAGCTATCAAAACTGTGGAATTGCAAGATAAAGCTTATTGGCTAAATACTCTAGTGGAAGCTGTTCCCGATGCGATTTTCATGAAGGATGGTGAAGGTAAATATTTAATCGTTAATCGTCAAGGTCTAAATCTGTTTGAGCTTCCAGATGATTATTTTGGCAAAACCGATGGGGATATGGCAAGGTTAGATCCGTTCTATCATGATGCTTTAATTTACTGTGCGCTCACTGATGAAATTATTTGGCAACAGAAAGAGATCGCTTATGTGGAAGAGCAAGTTCCTCAACGTGATGGCACATTTCGCATTTTTGATGTCGTCAAATTACCCATTTTTAATCCCGATGGTAGCCGTAAAGGGCTAGTTGTTATTGGTAGAGATATTAGCGAAAAGGCACGGATTGAGGCTAAACGCAAACAAGCAGAAGTTGATCTTAAGAACAAGACGGAAGAGTTAGATCGCTTCTTTTCAGTTGCCCTAGATTTGCTCTGTATTGCCAATACTGATGGTTATTTTCTCCGCCTCAATCGTCAATGGGAACACACGCTCGGCTATCGCCTAGAAGATCTTGAAGGGCGTAGATTCCTTGATTATGTACATCCAGACGATCTCAACGATACGATTAAAGAACTCACTAAATTATCTCATCAGGAAAACACTTTAAACTTTATTAATCGTTATCGTTGTTTTGATGGTTCCTATCGCTGGATTGAATGGCGCTCTTTTCCTGTGGGCAACCTTGTTTATTCAGCCGCCAGAGATATTACCGATCGCAAACAGGTAGAAATGTCATTGGCAAAGGCGGCTATTGCTGCTGACAATGCCAATAAGGCTAAGAGTGCATTCCTTGCCAATATGAGTCATGAAATTCGTACACCGATGAATGGTGTGATTGGCATGGCACAGATTCTCGAAACCACTGAACTTACGGAAGAACAAGCGGATTTTGTCAAAACTATCAAAGAAAGTGGGGATGCGCTCTTGGTTGTGCTCAATGACATCCTTGACTTCTCCAAAATTGAGTCAGGACAGTTAGAAATAGAAGCGAAGTCTTTTGATTTGGAAGATGTGGTCAGTTCTATATGCAAGTTACTAGAAAGCCAAGCATCTACTAAACAAATTGCACTGAATTATGCGATCGCCACAGATGTTCCGAAGATGGTCATCGGCGATCCTAATCGACTCCGTCAAATTCTCTTAAATCTGGTTGGCAATGCCGTTAAATTTACGAAACAGGGGCATATTTCGTTATCAGTGACTGGTCAGATTTTCGCCATAGCTGGTAAACCTGTATTAAATAAATATCAGTTAAATTTTGCGATCGCTGATACAGGCATCGGCATCCCTAGCGATCGCATTGATAAGTTATTTCAACCATTCACCCAAGCCGATGCTTCCATTAGTCGTAAATATGGCGGTACTGGTTTGGGACTTGCCATTAGCAAACGGCTAATCGAAATGATGGATGGTACAGTTTGGGTCGAAAGTTTTGGACAAGTAGGGGGCAATCCACCCTTAGAGTGGCAATCTGGACGCAATCATCAAGGCGCGATCTTTCACTTTACGATCGTTGTAGCACTCACTGATATTCTGTCTCAACCCCAGTTATTTGCCCCAGCCAAGAAAGTCCTTGATGTCCAGATGGCGGCAAAATCCCCCTTAAATATTTTGCTGGTGGAGGACAATCCCATTAATCAGATGATCGCCAACTTAATGCTGAAAAAACTGGGCTATCAAGTTGACTTCGCCAACAATGGCTTAGAGGCTTTGCAAGCCGCTACTGAATGCCGCTATGATCTGATCCTCATGGATATCCAAATGCCTGAAATGGATGGATTTACAGCGACTAAGCACATTCGTGAAAACCCTCAGATTGCTGATGTGAAGATTGTTGCTATGACCGCTAATGCAATGGCTGAGGATCGCCAAGCTTGTTTGGATGCAGGCATGGATGACTACATCAGTAAACCCATTACCATCGAAAGTATGACGCAACTGATTAGCAAGATTCAGGGATAAAATTATCTGGATGCGGCGAAACCGCCAACAATACATATTATTTTTATTTTTTACCTTTTTTATAAACTATGACAGTTGTAACTAATCCCACTGATGTTTATGTCCTTGCTCAATGGCTAGCAGGCGATCATAGTAATTGGGAGCAGGCGATCGAAAACCCTCCATTTTTTGCCCATATTCGTGTGGGTGTCCGCGCCTTGCCCAATCCGATTACCGAGGATGGTGTGTGGCTATACCTTGAGCAAGCCTATGACTATGAGATCAATCATCCCTATCGCACAGCCGTTTTACATTTGACCTATGCCAACGATCGCATTGAAATCCTCAACTATCGCCTGAAAAATGCAGAAACCTTTTTTGGGGCAAGTCGCGATCGCGATCGCTTAGCGGCAATTGATGCTGAGGCGATCGATCAACTCCATGGCTGCACGCAATGGGTACATCGTGCCGATGACAAGACCTTTAAGGGCACTGTCGAACCAGGCAAAAAATGTTGTCTTACCCGCAAAGGTGTCAATACCTACCTAACGATTGACTTTGAAGTTACGGAAAACAGCTACAGTAGCCTTGATCGCGGCTATAGCGTAGAAACCGATGAGCATATTTGGGGTTCGGTCGCTGGTGCTTTTGAGTTCAGCAAGAAGGCAAGCTTTAGTGATGAAATTACTATGAAATTCGCATAGGATCTATTCCTTAGGTATAATAAGTTCCTGTCAAATTAGATTTTTTGAACTTCTGATGCTGCTCGAACAGTTAAATCGAGTAGCTAGTCATTGCAAATAATCTGATCAACCAGAGCTTTCTGAAGTTGCAAATTGCATGAAAGTTATGGTGTGCAGTGCAAAGTGCTACATGCCATAACCCCCAAGAAAGCATAACTAGTGTGAGCATTAAAGGTGTAATTTGAAAGTCCTCGTAGTTGGCAGTGGCGGTAGAGAACACGCCTTAGCTTGGAAACTGCTGCAATCTCCAAATATCGATCGCGTCTTTTGCATACCAGGAAATGGTGGTACGGCAACTATGCCCAACTGTCAAAACGTTTCTCTGAGTATCGATGACTTTGAGGGAATGTTGCGTTTTGCTCAGGTGCAGGGGGTAGGTTTCACGATTGTGGGACCTGAACTGCCGTTAGCGCTTGGTATTGTTGATTATTTCCAAGCTGCGGAAGCATTAATTTTTGGTCCCACTAAAGAAGGTGCTCAGATCGAGGCAAGTAAGTCTTGGGCAAAGCAACTCATGCTGGAAGCGAATATTCCTACAGCAGCTAGTGCCACCTTCAACAATCTTGAATCTGCCCAAGCCTATGTGCATGAACAGGGAGCACCAATCGTCATTAAGGCTGATGGCTTAGCCAGTGGTAAGGGTGTAACCGTGGCGATGGAGATTGATGAAGCGATCGCTGCTCTAGACCGCATCTTTTCGGGACAATTTGGCTCCGCAGGCGAAACGGTGGTCATTGAAGAGTTTATGACAGGTCAGGAAGTATCTGTCCTCGCGATTACCGATGGCAAAACCATTCGCCCCCTAATTCCTGCTCAAGATCACAAACGTCTCGGTGATGGTGATACGGGTCCCAACACGGGTGGGATGGGAGCCTATGCCCCTGCGCCGATCGCGACACCTGAGTTAATGGCAAAGGTACAGACGCAAGTTTTAGAACCTGCGATCGCGGCTTTGAGTGCGAGAGGTATTGACTATCGTGGCTGTCTCTATGCAGGTTTAATGGTCACGCCTGAGGGTGAACCCAAAGTGGTGGAGTTTAATTGTCGATTTGGTGATCCTGAAACACAGGCGGTACTGCCCTTACTTGATGACAATCTCGATGATTTGCTCTTAGCTTGTGTCGAGGGACGACTCGATAGCTTTGCACCATTGCAATGGAAAAATCAGGCTTCAGTCTGTGTCGTTACCGCCGCCGATGGCTATCCTGACAAGGTAGAAGTTGGTCAATTTGTCACAGGTATCGGCAAGGCTGAAGACATTGGTGCTTTTGTCTTTCAATCGGGTACTAAGCTCAAGAATAATGCGTTAGTCACTAATGGGGGCAGAGTTCTGGGTGTGACCGCCCTAGGTGATGACATTCGCAAGGCAATTACGAATGTTTATAGTGCTGTTAATTTTATTGCTTACGACGGCATATATTACCGTAAGGATATTGCTAGCAAAGCTATTAACTAAAAAAATCCCGCGCAATGCGCGGGATTTTTTTATTCTGCTGCCATGCTGAGATTTACTGTAATCGTCAATTTCAAAGCTGAGTCCGTACTTGCGTCATGCATCTGCTGCAAATATTGATTAACGTGGCGATCGCCAATCGGTTCAGTCAAAAGTCTCGATAGCAATTGCAAGAGCTTTGCCGCGCCATTACTAATTTCTTGACTGAAGGACTCCGTGGCGATCGGTAAATTAACGGGAGCCGTGGGGTAATTCATGTTAATGGGAATAGCATTACTAACCTGTAGCGATCGCTCCTGCATCGTGCGATTGCTATAGCGGCGCAATACCACCTGCAAATTATTTTTAGTCACGCGATCGCCAAAGGCTTCTGATAGTAACTGCCATAGTTTGTAACCCACATCACGAATATAAGCCGCATCATAACCAGCCTGCTCTGCGATTTCGGAATAGGTCTTGCCCTCCCAAGTTTGGCGAAAAATAGCCTCTTGGATTGTGCTAAGGCTCTTGTTTCCCAAAACGGAATCCACAATATTGAGTGCGTCATCAATAGTCATCGTTTTCCTCACAATCCACTAAATTGTTATTAATTACTCTTGCCTAGATGCCCTCTATCAAAAACTAACGAGTCAGAAAAATATTATTTGCTTTGTATACAGGTTTTAATTCTAATTACTAGTTTTAGGTTGGAACTTCCTAACTAAATCTCCATCTAGTTAGATAAACAAACTATAAATAATCTAATAGTTTGTACTCAACACATCAAAATACTATTGCCAACACAATTGCTAAAATAATAATTAGAATCTCTTAATCAAATTGGTAATTGCTCAACACCCATCCGTTAGACTCGTCAGAAAAATTTAGATTGCAAACTAGAGAATAAAGTAGAGAACTAAAGGTTTTCTATGGCTTTTAAGTTAGCACAGTTTATTTAAACTTGTTATGCAAGGTAATTGTATAGATGTAAACCTCAAAAACATCTATTAGCAAGGTTTTCGGGGTTTAACAATATTTTTGGGCTTACTCAAACTTGTTTTTAACGATAAAATTTCTGATATTTCATGACAACAATCAAGACATTAACAAGCAAGTTATGGGAACAGAAAAAGCCAGATCATTTTTTCTAGCTTTTTCTGACAAATTCTGAACTAGACAAACCTAATCATAAGTAGTTCCTTGCAAATCGCTATAGCATTTCCCAGAGAGGTTTGTTTTCCCGCCTTCGGCGGGAAAACAAACCTCTAACTCGCTTGCTGGAAAAGCGCTATATAATCACTGAACGGCATTTCGTGCAGACAGTTATGGCAAACAATAAGAAAGAACTAGTGGTGTTGGGTATAACTTTAGCCATCTTTGGTGGACTAGCTGGTGGCGGTTTTTTATTTTTTGGTCAAGGTAAAACAAACCCTAATGCCTCTTCATCGATTAGTAACGCTAACTTTGACTTGACTACACGCAAAAGTGAAGGCGAAAAATTGCTGATTACTGCTGAGTCCAATGCTGACAAAGAGGCGGCGATCGCTGCCATTGCGAAAAAGGACTATGCCACCGCTACAGCTAAGTTGGAAGCCTCACTCAGTAAACAACGTAACGATCCTGAAGCTTTAATTTATTTAAATAATGCCAAAATTGGCGATCGCCCATCCTTAAAAGTTGCCGTGAGTGTACCTATTGGTGGCAACTTGAATGTAGCGAAGGAAATTTTACGGGGAGTTTCCCAAGCCCAAACTGAAGTAAATAATCAGGGTGGCATTAATGGAATGCCGCTTAAAATTGCGATCGTTAATGATGATAATAAAACCGAAATAGGTGTAAAAGTATCGCAGTCTCTAGTCCAAGACCAAACTATCCTTGCTGTGATTGGACATAACTCTAGCGAAGTTTCCATTGCGACAGTGCCGATCTATCAAGCGGGAGGACTGGTGATGATGTCTTCTACAAGTACCGCCAAGGAACTCTCAGGCATAGGTAGCTATATTTTTCGGACAGTACCTAGCGTAAGATTTCAAGCCGATTCGCTATCCCATTACACAGTCAAGAAACTAAACAAGAAAAATATTGGAATTTGCTTTAATTCAGAGGCTAAGGCTAGTCAATCGATTAAGGAGGAATTTACGGCTGCCATATTTACGGATGGAGCCAAAGTTAGTCGCATTAATTGTGATGTCGCTAGTCCAAGCTTTAGCGCTGATAAGGTAGTTGAGGATATGCTAGGCGATCGCGTTGATGCTCTGTTGTTATCACCGGGGGTCGAAAAGATTGAAAAGGGGACAGAAATCGCCATTATTGCCAGAAATCGTCTTTTATTGCTGGGTGACTCTACTATGTATACCTTCAAAACTTTGCAACTAGGGCAAAGTGCGATCGCTGACATGGTGTTAAGCGTGCCTTGGCATCCTGATTTTTTGGCAAATAATCCCTTTTCCGCTAATGCTGTAAAGTTGTGGGGCGGCGATGTCAACTGGCGGTCAGCCACAAGCTACGATGCGACCTTAGCAATTATTGGTGGTTTGAAAAAAAGTTCTAGTCGTGAAGGGCTACAACAGGCACTATCTAATCCCAGCTTTGAGCTTGACGGTGCAGCAGGCAAAATCACCTTTCAACCATCAGGCGATCGGGCTAATGCTTCAATTTTAGTCAAAGTTAGCAAAGGCGATCGCTCAGGCGTTGGCTATGACTTTGTGCCATTGCGTTAAGTTAAAACTTTAAGAATGACACTTAGTGTCATTCTTAAAAATCTCTATTCATATATGTTTCAGCCATCCATTTGCGGACAGCACGGACAATACTAGTGCTATTTTCCGTTGATGACATCTGGAGAAAATTTCCAAGTATTTCCCCAGATATCATCACGAAAATTGCACTAAACTCACATTCAAGGTAATCACCATCTCGCAATTGCAAGATTTTTACATTGTCTTTTGTGTAGCGCCATATTTCTGGAATTCCTAGTTGCTGATAGACTGCCAAGCTTCGCTCACTAGAATTAGTAATGTCAACTTCGATAATCAAGTCTGGTGGCGGCTCTACAGAAATATCAATCCTATTACCGCTTATGTGATCGGCATTTTGAATGTAAAAACTAGAGTCTGGCTCTGCTCCTTTTTTGATGTCACTCCGATTTAGTGTGACTGAGCCAAATTCTTTTAATGGTAAATCTAGCTCCTCCGCTAAAACTCCAACGATGCGGGCTAATAAGCGATTAATTGCCTCATGAAAATCTGACGGCATCCTAATTTCTAAAACTCCTCGGTCATAAACTAAACGAACAGAACTGCGATCGCCAATATCAGTAAGCATTGCTTGATAGGTTTGCCAGCTAATATTTGACAACACGACATTGGCAATAATATTGCTAGTAATGTCTGTTGCAATATTGCCAATTTGTTCGTTTGGATAAGCTTCGAGAGCGATCGTCATAAAAACAATTTTTCTTGCACTCTAGATAGTTTACTGCAAATCCAAAAAGAGAGGCAGCGCATTGCGCCACCTCTCTTTTTATAACGTTTTGAGAAGGAGGATATCCTCCTTCTCAAAACAAAAAACAATTACAGTAAGGGTTTTGAATTTTCATTTTGTCTTGTAGCGTTTTTCAAGCAAGCGATGTACATAGATTTGTTTCCCCGCCTTTGGCGGGGAAACAAATCTGTACTTCACTAGACTGGTAAACGCTATAGGCAAAATGAGAATAAGTTATGCGTGATTATGCTTGGTATTTTTTGAAAACTAGAGTTACGTTATGACCACCAAATCCAAAGGAGTTAGAAGTCGCTACATTGATTGTCATCGGACGGGACTTGTTAGGTACATAATCGAGATCGCATTCAGGATCGGGATTTTCTAAATTCATGGTTGGCGGCGCAATGTCATTCTTAACTGCTAGAACTGTTGCCACTGCCTCGATACCACCCGAGCCGCCGAGCAAGTGGCCTGTCATTGACTTAGTAGAACTAACCGCAGTCTTATAGGCATGATCACCTAAAACTTTCTTGATTGCCTTCGTTTCCGTCTTATCATTCGCGGCAGTGCTTGTCCCGTGAGCATTGATATAGTCCACCATTTCAGGAGTGACATCAGCATTCTTGAGGGCAAGAGACATCGCACGGATAGCTCCCTCACCATCGGGCGAAGGGGAAGTCATGTGATAGGCATCGCAAGTACAGCCGTAGCCAACAATCTCGGCATAGATTTTTGCCCCACGCGCTAGAGCATGTTCGAGATTTTCGAGGATTAAAATACCTGCGCCTTCACCCATTACAAAGCCATCGCGATCCTTATCAAAGGGGCGTGACGCATGAGCAGGGTCATCATTACGTCGTGACATGGCTCTAGCAGAAGCAAAACCTGCAAAGCCTAGAGGAGTAATCGCCGCCTCCGTACCACCGCAAATCATGGCCTGAGCAAAACCACTTTGTACCAAACGAAATGCGTCGCCGATCGCATTGGAACCTGCCGCGCAAGCAGTCACCGTGCAGGAGTTGGGTCCCTGTGCGCCCGTGTGAATTGCCGTCAAACCTGCTGCCATATTGCCGATCATCATCGGAATCATAAATGGGCTACAGCGAGAGGGTCCCTTAGTGCGGATAATTTCATGCTGATCTTCGAGTACTTGCAAGCCACCAATCCCAGTACCTAGCAATACACCGATTTGAGCAGCATTGACTGGCGTAATTTCGAGATTAGCATCGCGCAATGCTTGAATACTGGCACTTACACCAAATTGAGCAAAGCGATCCATCCGTCGTGCTTCTTTGGCAGGGATATAGGTAAGTGGATCAAAATCCTTAACTTCGCCGCCCACACGACATTCATGATCAGTTGTATCGAAGCGAGTAATTTCTGTAATCCCGTTTTTGCCATCAACTAGACCTTGCCAATATTCTTCGACCGTGTTACCGATCGGTGTGATTGCACCTAGTCCAGTGACAACGACGCGAGAGAGGGGCTGAGGGTTTTGCATTTCGTTTGGAATCAGTTATGTCAAAATTTTATGGTTTTAAGGTGCGGCTAGGGTGATTTTCTATTAGGACATGCACGCATATCCTAATAGAAAATAAAAGCCTTGTTGCTGAGCAACAAAGCCTCCATTGAAAACAATTGCTTAAGCAGCTTGTTTGCTGTCAATGTAATCAACAGCGTCTTTAACAGTGGCGATTTTTTCTGCGTCTTCGTCTGGGATTTCAACGCCGAATTTTTCTTCCAGAGCCATAACTAGTTCGACAGTATCGAGAGAGTCAGCGCCAAGGTCGTTCGCAAAGCTAGCTTCAGGCTTAACTTCGGCTTTATCAACGCCTAATTGGGATGCAACGATCTCTTGAACTTGCTCAAAGGTACTACTCATTTACTTATTCTCTGTTTACAACCAAAAACTTTTTAGCGTTTTTCATTTTATCGGATAAAGGTAGCTGTATATACATGATCGTGAAGAACCTATCTAAAAATTTCGATACAGCTTAGGACGTGTCATCTTTTGGATTGTTGTATCCATATATAACTTTTAAATTGCAAGTTAAAATGTAGATTAGCAGGTATAGCTTGTAAAATGCAAGTAATTGAGTCAATTTAAATAAATTTGATTTTAGCTATGTCCCAACCAAGACGATCTCCTTGCCCTGTCTCCTGTACTTTGGATTTGATTGGCGATCGCTGGACGTTACTTGTCATCAGAGACATGATGTTCTTCGGAAAGCAACGTTTTGAAGAGTTTCTAGAATCTCCTGAAGGTATCTCTACGAATATCTTGGCAAACCGTCTTAAATTACTTGAGGACTTAGGTTTGGTAGCGAAACAACCTTACAGTAATCACTCCCGCCGCATGAATTATCACCTCACCGATCAGGGAAGAAGTCTGCGTCCTGTTTTAAAAGTAATAATTGCTTGGGGCTTGAAGCATATTCCTGACACACAGATTCTGCTTGATCGTCCGTCAGATGCTGGTGTCTCAGCAAGTTTCGCGGTAGAGTCAATTCACAATAAGTAAGATTTGATATTTTTTAGCAAGAATATACCTGCAACTGAGTTGCCGATCGCATCAAGGGCTGGACTATAACAAGCGATCGCAGCTCGCTCAGGAATTATTGATAGTAAAGCGCCACTGACACTCGATTTTGAGGGCAACCCAATATCTTGAGCAAATTCGGCAGAAGCTCCATACATGCCGCACTGGGTCATAATTTCTAACACAATCTCAATATTTGGCGATTTATTTGTATTTATATTTGTATTTAAAAGCAAAGTCCCAATTTTTGCCAGATCCTGCACATTGCCTCGCAAACAACAAATTTCTTCATAAACATTAAGGGCATGGTTAGGATTGGGAATTATCCCTAAAGACTGCAATTGAGAGGCGATCGCTAAATTGCGGCGATTAGCAACCGATCGCACCGAAGCTAACATTTCACGATCGAGGCTAAGATTTGCTCCCGATTGCTGATTGAGCCAGATTTGTAAGGCTTCGTAGGATGGCAATAGGGAGGAGATAGCGATCGCCCCACTATTAATCATCGGATTTGCAGGTTTTCCTTCAGGAATTGCGTTAAATGCTACCGATGTTGATTGGCGATCGACTATGCCAAAAATTTCATTAATACCCTTTATTTCTAACAAATACAACAATAAAAATGGCTTGATCACGCTCATCAAAGGAAAAGTTAGTTGAGTATTACCCGCTACAGTCATATCAAACTTCCCATCGCTGTTTAGTTGATTGATCGCGATACTAATTGCCTGAGGATTAACTTGAGCGAGTAAAGGAATGTAGTTAGGCAATTTACCGCTAAATATCTCTTTTTTGGCAGAATCTAGTAATTTTTGAAGATGATAGTCCAGCATGGAATTTTACTTAGATTAAATTCAATACTCATTAAATGATTTGGGTGTTGATTGGGCGATTTTATAAAATATCAGCCAAATATTCTTTTGACATCCAAGGCTAACAAGTTTAACCTTATAAGCTAGGTGTATGAAGAGGGTAATTTTAGAATGCTTAAAGTTAGAAAATCCGTTGTCAGTATAGGTTGTTTGTCTTTCTTGACAACCTTATCCATGGTTCCTAGTCTGGCTCATGCAGAAACAAATACAACATCTTTGTTTGCAAATAATGATCCTTACAAGTCTATTCAACTAGATACTGCAAGTACTGAACCAGCAACAACAGCTCAAAATGTTACGTCAGTCTCACAACTTAGTGATATCAAACCAACTGATTGGGCATTTACTGCTTTGCAATCTTTGGTTGAGCGTTATGGTTGTATTGCTGGTTATCCCGATCGCACTTTTCGCGGCAAACAAGCCACCAGTCGTTACGAATTTGCCGCAGGCTTAAATGCTTGTCTCGATAAAATCAATGAAATCATTTCCGCAGGTCTCGCTGACAAAGTTAGCAAAGAAGATCTCGCTACATTAAAAAAACTACAGGAAGAATTTGCTGCCGAACTTGCTACTCTGCGTGGTCGCGTTGATGCCCTCGATGCCAAAGTCACCAAGCTAGAAGCACAACAATTCTCAACTACTACTAAACTCACGGGCGAAGTTATTGTTTCTGCAACAGCAGGTACTGCTGGTTCTAAAAACTCTAACGTTACCTTAAGCAATCGTACTCGCTTGGTTCTCAATACTAGCTTTACAGGTAAAGACCTTCTCAGAACTCGTCTAGAAACCAGTAATAATCTTGTTGCTGCAAGTAGTTCTACTACTGGTAGTCTCGCTAACCTTTTAGGTACAAATACAGTCCGTATTGGACCTGGTGCAGTTGTAACAGACAACTCATTTGCTCTTAGCCTTCTTGATTACAAATTCCCCGCATTTGACAATAAGGTAAACTTCTACATTGCACCTCGTAGCTTCCCTGACGAATTCTTCACAGTGCTTTCTCCTGTGGCAAGCAATGGGCAAGGATCTATCTCTAGATTTGGGCGCTTCGATCCCTTAATGCGGATTGCTGGTACATCTTCTTTATTTGGTTTTGATTGGTCAATTACAGATAAAGTCAGACTACAGGCAGGCTATGGTTCATCAGATCCTGCGAGTGCTTCTCCTGGTGGATCTACAGGGTTGTTCGGTGGATCAACAATTGCTCTTGTGCAGCTTTTATTTAAACCTGCTGACAATCTAGACACTTCAATCACCTACGCAAATACTTACCATCAGTCTGGAGCTACTACAGGTACTAGTTCTTTGGGGACTGGACTCACTAGTAATGAATCCATCAGTGGCGTTACGGGTTCTATTCGTGCTAACTCGATCGCAGGTAACTTGGCTTGGAAAATCACTCCAAAACTGACATTCCATACTTGGGGAACGGTGATTTTCGCTGATGCCGTAAGTGCTTCTGCATCGACTACCTTTACCAGTTGGATTACTGGTTTGACCCTCAATGACTTGTTTAGCGAAGGAAGTGCAGGTAGCATTCTTTTTGGTCAGCCTATTAATCGCACATCTGTAAGTGGCGCAGCAACTTTAGGGGCAGTTAATTCGACTCCTTACCATTTAGAACTTTTCTATCGCTATCGCATCAGTAAAAACATCAGTATTACTCCTGGGGTTTTCTGGGTCTTCAATCCTGAAGGTGTGAGTACTAATCCGACCGCAACTGTTGGTGTAATTCGGACAACGTTCACTTTCTAACTAATCAAAAAGCACCCCGATGGGGTGCTTTTTTTTGCAAAATCTATTTCCAAGCAGTGTTTTTAGCAAATTAACTGACCTTAATTTTGTGATCAGTATCATAGGTTGATTGTAATTATCTAACTATGTACCAAGTCTAAGGTCATGTTATCTTTAGATTCATGATTTTGTTTCAGACAAAGCTTGATGGAGTAATGACCTATGACCGCGATCGTGACACAAGACAAAGACCTCGCTAGCGTTATGAAAAATGATGGAGTTGCCAAGGCGAATACCCACGGCAGCATCAATCGCATCTTCAATCGCTTAGAAGATATCAAAAAAGAGATGGGCGAACCATCTTGGTCAGTGCGGCTCATTTACACCGATATGATGAGTGCCGTGATGATTTGCCAAAAACCTGGTGAAAGCAATCGCACTCACTATCATGCCAATGAGGATGAATGGTGGGTAATCATGGAAGGTGAACTAGAGTGGGATGTGGATGGTTATGGAACCTATCGCGCCAAAAAGGATGACATCGTTTTTGTACCACGCAAGGTCATTCACAATATTCGGGTTGTAGGCGATCAGCCATCGATTCGTTTAGCGATCGGTAAACCTGATGTCAATCACATTTTTGTGGAAGATCACGTTTTTGCAAAGAATTAGTTGATGTAGCAATCATGACCAAATTCCATGAATTTCCTCAAGATTTCAAGGGGAAAGTAGCGATCATTACTGGTGCAAGTAGTGGTATTGGTCAAGCCGTGGCAGAGGCGATCGCGAATTATGGCGCACATACCATATTTATTTCTCGTAGTGGTGCAGAGGCAATCACTTCACAACTGAATGCAGCAGGTAAATCTGCCCTATCGCTACCCTGCGATGTTACTGACGAGACTCAAGTTAAACAGGCGATCGCTTCAGTTTTTGAGAGATATGGGCGAATTGATATCTTGATCAACAATGCTGCAATCAATCAAATTGCTAAAATTGAAGATATTTCCCTTGAGGATTGGAACAGAGTCATAGCAACCAATCTCACAAGTCTTTTCCTTTGCTGTAAATATGCAGTACCGATCATGAAGCAACAACGAAGTGGCAACATTATCAATGTTTCTTCGATCGCAGGGCATTTTAGAAGCAAAATATCAGGAATTCACTATGTTGCCTCCAAGGCTGGAGTCGTGGGCTTTACGAGACAGCTTGCTTACGAGCTAGCCCCCTTTCAAATTAATGTTAATGCAATTTGCCCCAGTCAAACCTATACCCCAATGCTAGCAGCAACTTTGCCACCAGAAGCAGAACAAAAACTGATTGATTCCATCCCTTTGGGAAGAATTGCCTCTATGGAAGAACAGGTAAATGTAATTCTATTTCTCGCATCACATTTATCCAGCTACATGACGGGTGCGATCGTTGATGTCAATGGTGGACAATTCTAGTAGTCCAGTTTTTAGGCTTTGATTTTGCTTAAGAGGAAATGAAAACCGCTATAGTATGCTTGGCAACTCTCACACTTAGTTTGTACGTTTAATTCTATGTTTACACTAGAAAACCCCCTCGTCATGCTGTACGTGAGATTAATTGGATGGACTCTATTGGGATATGTATTAGGAAAACTCCTACCCAGAGTCTACACCACCTATCTCGGCAAAGCTTTACTATTTGTGGGAGTTCCCATTGGGATTGTTTCCTTTTTGCGCCAAGCCGATTTATCAGGATGGATTGTGATTGCGCCAACTACCGCTTGGGTGGCAATTTTTGTTGGCGCAGGTTTGGCATGGATCTGGATCGATCTAGGTGTGAGTGATGAAAGATTTCGGTCTTTGTCAAGAGGCATCACATCCCGCGAAAATACTGTTGAAGTAACATCAGGGACAAACGCAACTATCCAACAAGAAAGTGCATGGTCAGGACCAACTCAAGGCAGTTTTTTGCTTGCCATGACCCTAGGGAATACCGCTTTTATGGGATATCCCGTGAGCCTTGCCCTAGTGGGACCACAATATTTTGCATGGTCGCTATTTTATGACCTGATTGGTTCTACGATCGCTGCCTATTCCGTAGGTATTGCTTTGGCAAGTCGTTTTGGTAGCACGGCTAACAACCAGCCCAGACCAAATCCATTTGTATCTATGGCGAAGACTCCTGCTTTATGGAGTTTACCAATCGGTGTTGGTATGCGATTTGTTCCCTTGCCAACGGTAATTACTTCAGGGATGAATGCGATCGCATGGACAACTGTTACCCTCTCGCTGGTCATGATTGGGATGCAGCTTAGTCAACTACAGACTCTCAAAAACATCAAAAAAGCTCTCACTTGTTTATCGATCAAAATGCTGCTCACCCCATTAGTGGTGGGTACAGGATTGATGTTTTTTGGAGTTACAGGAGAACCTCGGCTAGCGATGGTTTTGCAGATGGCAATGCCTCCAGCCTTTTCGACCCTTGTTATTGCTCAAGCCTACAACCTTGATCGTGATTTGACCGTTACAACCTTAGCCTTTGGCGTAGTACTTCTATTGTTTACCATACCTATTTGGCTATGGCTATTTTCATAAACACAAAGAAGATGTATTGAACTTAAATTTAATTACATCTTAAATGGGCTAACGAATTCATTGAAAATATAAGAAATTTTCTATCTAATGTATTTAAGACATATTTAAAAATATTTGCTTATATTGTCTATAATCTTGAACTTGCAGTCATGGTTTCAGTATTTTTTGTGTGCAAAAAAATTGGTTAAAAAATAGGCAAGTAAACCATGAAATTATTAATTAGTACTTCTTCTTTCGATCTGCAAAACAATCAAATTTTACAAAATCTGCAACAACAAGGATTTGAAATTGTTTTGAATCCCTATGGGAGAAAGCTCAAAGAATCAGAGCTTTTAGAATTTCTCAATGATGATGTTGTAGGTATGATTGCGGGGGTCGAACCAATCACACGCAATGTTCTCTCCTCTGCTAAGTCTCTCAAAATTATTTCACGATGTGGGATCGGAACTGATAGCGTCGATCTAGTAGCGGCTGAAGAAATGGGTATCCCTGTTCACATAACGCCTACAGCCCCAGTAATTGCGGTTGCTGAACTAGCAGTGAGTTTAATTCTTGCGACATTAAGACGGATTTCAGAAGCTGATCGCCAATTGCGTGAGGGAACATGGAAGCCATTAATGGGAAGACTCCTAGCATCTCAAGTTGTAGGCTTATTAGGCTATGGAAGGGTTGGCAATCGAGTGGGGCAACTCCTGAAAACTTTTGGAGCAAAAAGAATTGCCTATGATATTGCTGGTAATTCCCTATTTGCCGATACAGTTTGTATTCAATCTTTAGATGAATTTCTGGCTATGTCAACTGTAGTGACAATTCACATTCCCTACAGTAAAGAAAATGATCATTTGGTCGATCGCGACTTCATCAATAAGATGCAGGCGGGTAGCATTTTAATCAATACTTCGAGAGGCGGGATCGTTGATGAAGAAGCTTTATATGATGCATTAGTATCAGGACACTTGGCAGGAGCCGCCCTTGATGTCTTTGAAGAGGAACCCTACTCTGGCAAGTTGGCGAGCCTGCCTCAAGTCATTTTGACTCCCCATATGGGTTCCTATGCCAAGGAAGCAAGAACGCAAATGGAAGAAGAAGCTGCTCAAAATCTGTTTGATAGCCTCGTAAATCTTGGTTTAGCAAAATAAAAAAGGAGAGTGCTAAGCACTCTCCTTTTTTGCGTGAAAATTTTTGCATGACAAATTTTGTGGGAAATGTAATGAAAAAATATGATGCAATTGTGTTTGATTTTGATGGAGTCATCGTTGAATCAGTAGATGTCAAAACTAAAGCCTTTGCTGCCCTATATCAAGAATATGGAGAGCAAATAGTGCAGCAGGTGATGGACTATCATCTTTTGCATAATGGCATATCGCGCTTTGAAAAATTTCGCTATTATCAAGAAGTTTTGCTAGGAAAATCCTTAACGAAAGAAGTGGAAATACAACTCGGCGATCGCTTCTCACAATATGTTGAAGATGCAGTAATAGCATCGCCCTATGTATTAGGAGCCGATGATTTTCTCGAAAAGTATTATCAATCAATTCCTCTATTTGTTGCCTCTGGCACTCCTGATGAAGAATTGAAACGGATTGTGTCACGCCGTAACATGAACCATTATTTTGTCTCTGTACATGGTTCTCCTGCTAAAAAAAGCGCTATTATTCAAGAGATTTTAACAAATCATGGGTTTAATCCCGATCGCGTGTTAATGGTTGGCGATGCGATCGCTGATTATGAAGGTGCGATCGTTGCAGGTGTAAAATTTATAGGCAGGGTGTTGCAATATCCTCAAACCTATCCTTTTGACACAGAAACTGTTGTTTTGCCAGACTTAACTCATCTCGGAACTGCTATAAGTGGTGCTTAGTTCTGCCTATATCAATTTCTATTAAATTACTATTTTGATTAATTCCTTAATCTTAAAAATCTATGCGTCGTCGTCAGTTTAACCAACTATCACTATCTCTAGCAGGCTTGGGGCTGGCGGCTTGTAGTGATTCCACAGTCTTAAATTATCGACCTCAACCCAAAAATTCTAAATTTCGTGTCTGGTGGATTCAGAGCTTTTATCCTGCGGAAACTGAAGCACTTTCGCAGATTGTTGCTGAGTGGGAGAGGAACAATAATACCAAAGTAGAAATCACTTTTTATAATGATGGGTCAATTAATCGTGATGCAGACAATGCTCTAAACAACGGCAATCCTCCTGACATCCTATTTAGTAATACTGCTGAATTTGCTCTCTATCCCAAGTTAGCATGGCAGAACAACTTGGTGGATGTAACTGATGTTGTAGAACCTGTCAAAGATTTATTTAGCCCGATCGCTCTCAAAGCGGTGTCCTATAAAAATGGAGTCACCAATAAACGTAGTTATCACGCAGTCCCAATCGCTCAGCTTGCGGCAGGACTACATTATTGGCGAGATTTACTATCTGATATGGGGCTAAGTGATACGAGTATTCCAAGGGATTGGGATGGCTTTTGGCAATTTTGGGAAACAGCGCAGGATCGCGCCAGAAGTAAGGGGAAAAAAGATATTTATGGGATTGGCTTACCTATGTCTCCAGATCCCACCAACACCGACACCATTTTCATGTTTGAGCAATTTCTGGAAGCCTATGGTGTGGATTTACTAGACGATAATGGTCAACTCCAAATTGACGATCCTAAAAACCGTCAAGGTATTATTGCTGCATTAACTAAGTATGCTGGATTCTATAAGAATGGGTATGTTCCTCCTAAAGCGACTCAATGGACTGATGCGGACAACAATCAGGTTTTCCTAAGCAAGAATTCATTTATGACCGCAAATCCGGGGTTGTCGATCCCTGCATCTCAACAGTTTGACTCTGTGGTTTACAACAAAAAATTAGTAACGACCGAATGGCCGCTTGCCCCTAGTGGTAAGCCCCTGAACTATCTAGTTGCGGTGAAACAGGCAGTTATTTTTGCAAGCTCTAGCAATCAAGCTATGGCGAAGAGTTTGTTGTCTCATATCATTCAACCTAATAATTTGTTGACATATTTGAAAGGGGCAGGTGGGCGATATTTCCCAACTATGCCAAAATTATTGGAAGATCCCTATTACAAAGACTCACAAGATCCGCACATCTTAACAGCAACGAAACAATTCCAAAACACTACCTCGTTTTATACAGCGCAGAATCCTGCCTATGCAGGTGTTGGTGCAGACAAAATATGGGGAAAAGCTATCAAATCTGTGGCTCAGGGCAATGCTACACCCGAACAGGCGGCGGACACAGCGATCGCGCAAATTAAAGATATTTTTGCTAAGTGGAAATGAGGATAGAAAATGTTTAACCTATTTAAGAAACGTTTGCTGCTCCAACTTGTGGGCTATTTCTCGATTCTATCGATCGTGACCGTTTTACTCGTAGCTGTCAGTGCCAATGTCCGCAGTCGTGATGCCCTCAGGCGCTCAGCAATTGATCGTCTCGATGTTGCCACATCACTTAAGGAATCTCAGGTTACTCAATGGGTTGACAATCAGCGTCGTGATGTAATCTTGATGACCCAGTTGCCAGATTTCTTAGTGAACGCGGAAATTACTTTTACTAAAGATCGTGAATCCCCAGAATTTAAAACTGCTATTGAATCACTACGCAAGTTTATGACAGATGTCTCATCTGTCAAGCCGAACATTCGCCAAATTTCTATTCTCACGAATAACGGGATTACAATCGTCTCTACGGATAAACAAAAGGAAGGAAAATATCAGCCCTTAGGTAATACAACCACCTACTTTACCCGTGACCAATCGCGTGTGATCGTTCCCAACTTCTATATTTCCCCAATTTCAGGCAAGGGGGCAATGACCTTTGCTGCACCTTTATCGAACAAAGCTGGTGATCGCATTGGGGTGGTAGCAGTTGACCTTGATCTCCAAGGTGTTGATGACATTATTCGCCAAAATACAGGTTTAGGAAATAGTGGTGAAACCTATGTCGTAGGTAGATTAGCTGCCAAAAATATTCTGCTTTCGGGGGCAGGTGCCGATAATCAGGAAGTTGCTAAAGATATTAAGAGCGAAGGAATTAATGCCGCCGCCCAAGGTAAGGATGGCGAAGGTCTGTATCGAAACTATAAAAATGTACCTGTATTGGGAAGCTTCGTGTGGATTGATAATCTCAATCTCGCTTTGCTAGCGGAAATATCGCAGTCAGAAGCTTTCGAGCCTGCGGATCGCCTTGCACGGGATATCTTACTGATTGGATTAAGTTCCGCTGGTATTTTATTGACGGCAGTATACTTGATTGCCCGTCGGATTTCTCAACCAATTCTAGCGATCGCTGATGCCGCAAACCAAGTTTCGGGTGGTAATTTGAATTCGCAAGCACCAGTTCTGACTGAGGATGAAATTGGCATTTTGGCGATCGCGTTTAATCAAATGACATCGCAACTAAAAAATTCGGGGGAACAGCTTGCGGACTATAGCCGTACCCTAGAGCAGAAGGTCGAGCAACGAACTAGTGAAATCAAAGCGATTATCGATAACATGGTCGATGGTCTTGTGGTAGTTGATGGTGAGGATCGGATTACTCAATTTAACCCCGCGATCGCTGGCATGATTGGGGTAAGCAGTAAAGCGATCGCTAATGCAGAAACTTATAAAGAAATCTTTAGAGCGGAAGAAATTTCCTCAATTATTAATAGTACTAGGGAAAATCCACGACAAGTCTTTAGTGCTGAGTTCGCTTTGCCTGATCGTCGTACAGGAAAAGCCGTGGCAACTTCAATTTTTAGGGAAATTGATAGAGTATCTGGTAGTAGTGACGTTGTCCAGCATGATCATGGATCGTCTAATGTGGCAGTCGAAAGCTCGGCGGTATCTACATTAGGAGTAGCTTATCTCGGTACGGTCATCCTAATTCGTGATATTACAGCCGAGAAAGAAGTAGACCGCATGAAAACAGACTTCATCTCGACCGTATCCCATGAATTACGCACACCACTCACTTCTGTACTAGGCTTTGCCAAATTAATTCAGAAAAAACTAGATGAATCCATTTTCCCATTAATTCAAACCGATGATAAGAAAGTAAAGAGAAGTGTTCGTCAAGTTTCGGAAAATATTGAAATTATTGTTTCAGAAGGAACCCGACTCACTAAGTTAATTAATGAAGTCCTCGATGTTGCCAAAATCGAAGCAGGGAAGATGCAATGGAACATGGATACCTTGTCCATTACTGAAGTAATTGATCGTGCTTTTTCCGCAACTTCAGCATTGTTTGAGCAAAAGGGGTTAGCCCCAATCCGAGAAATTGCGACCGATTTACCCAATATCTATGGTGATAAGGATCGATTGATTCAAGTAGTCATCAACTTAATCTCCAATGCAGTGAAATTTACTGAAAAAGGCAGTATCACCTGTCGCGTGAAGCATGATCACCAATCGATTACAGTTAGTGTTGTCGATCAGGGTGTGGGCATTTCTGAATCCGATCAACCTAAGGTATTTGAGAAGTTTAAGCAGGTTGGCGACACCTTGACTGATAAGCCCCAAGGTACTGGTTTGGGATTACCAATTTCGCGGGAAATCATTGAACATCATGGCGGCAGAATTTGGGTTGAAAGTGAGTTGGGTAAAGGTAGTACCTTCTCATTTACATTGCCAATTCAGAAAACGACAGAAGGGGATGGCAAAGCTCCAATTCCTTCAATAAACTTTGAGGTTCTTGTCGAGCAGCTCAAAAAGAGAGTAACGTTTGATCGGCAATCTGAAGAGCCGAATACTGAGGGAGTATCGAAAAAAATCTTAGTGATTGATGATGATTCTAGTATTCGCAGTCTCCTAAGACAGGAACTAGAAGCTAAAGGATATACTGTCTATGAGGCTGATAATGGACAAACTGCCCTTTCTAAAGTTCGTGAAGTTCGTCCAGATTTGATTACTCTCGACATTATCATGCAGGGGATTAATGGTTATGATGTGGCTTCCATTCTAAAATCCGATCCCGTAACCCTAGATATTCCTATTATTATTGTGTCGGTGCTGGATGATAAGAATCAAGGCTTCCATTTAGGAATTGATAGTTATGTAACGAAGCCCGTTGACATGGTAATTCTATTGCGAGAAGTTGATTTGTTATTGACTAACAAATCCGCTACGGGCAAAAGGATTCTCATCGTTGATGATAACTTTGTCTCGATTAGCCTATTAGTAGAAATGCTGCAAAATCAGGGCTTTGTCCCTACTACCATTTCTCCTCAAGATGATTTACGGGCAAATGTCATCGCATCTCAGCCCGATATCATCATTGCTAGTACTAAACTAGCGCAGCAAGTACAGTCTCTACGTGCTGAACAGAGTATGAAACATATTCGCTTTTTGTTAATTTCTGAAGGATAATATGCTCAAAACTTGGGTGAATCAGCCACAGAATCTGTTCCGAATGGTCGCTGCGATCGCCATATTTGCTTATAGTCCTGTTCTGCCGAATGCGGTCAAGGCGGAAACCTATATCAATAATCGGGTTTGTCCTGCGGATTTCCCTAGTTTAAGTAAATCCTTGGCTAAGGACTTGCCAGACTATCTCAATCGTACCTACATTCGCCTCAGACTGAAGCGGGAAGTGATGACAATTAGTCAGCCAGAGCTTGAGCCTTTGCCGCTTGCACCAGACCAATCACGCGATCGCTTACCGCAGCAGATTTTTCTCTCGATGCTGGAAAGGCAAACGGGCAAAGTTGAAACTTCACAACGAGCTTATTGGTTATTTGTCGTGCCTACTTCTAACGGATGGCGTTTAGCAATGGCATTTATGCGAATCGGACAGGCTCCACCTGTGGATGTAAGTGATGCCGCGATCGCTGATGCCACGAATAAATGGTTACGCGACTATTGTGATCCTCGATATCAGCGTTAGTATGGTGTAGGAGCTTTGCCAACTTTGACAATTGGGAGCAATATGTCTTTATTTGAAACTGTGCGATCGCAAATGCCTTTAGAAATCCCAGCGCAACTAGAGCGGATGGACAGCTTTTGGTTTAACTATCGACAGTTTAATCAACCAATTCCCCAAGTAGTTGATACTTCCCAAGAGAAACTTAAAGATAAAGATTTTGATGTCATTGTTGGCGGGGGGACATTGGGAATATTTATTGCATCTGCGTTACAGCGACGGGGATGGAATGTGGCAATTATTGAGCAGGGAATATTGCAGGGTAGGGTACAGGAATGGAATATTTCTCGTAAAGAGCTAAATGCTTTTCTGGAACTAGATTTGCTGACGGAAAAAGAACTAGAACAAGCGATCTCGACTATCTATAACCCTGCTAGAGTTGGTTTTCAGGGTGGTAAGGATTTATGGGTGCGAGATATCCTCAATATTGGAGTTGATCCTGTCTATTTGTTAGAGGTTCTCAAACAAAAATTTCTCGATGCTGGTGGTAAATTATTCGAGCAAACTGCATTTCAAGGTGCTAGCACTCATCCTGACGGGATATCCGTAGAAATCATTCCTAAACGTGATCATGCCATCATAGAAAGGATTACAGGGCGATTATTGCTAGATGTAATGGGTCATTTCTCACCAATTGCGAAGCAAGCGCGATCGCAGTTATATGGCAATATCAAACCTGATGGTGTCTGTATGGTGGTAGGAAGTTGTGCTAAAGGAATGCCTGAAAAGTCCTATGGTGACTTGATTTATAGCTTTACTCCCATTCAAAATCAATGCCAGTATTTTTGGGAAGCTTTTCCTGCTAGGGAGGGGCGAACTACCTATATGTTTACCTACGTTGATGCTGATCCACAACGTCCTAGTTTTACTCAGTTGATGGAAGACTATCTATTTTGGCTGCCTAAATATCAAGAAATCGAACTTCAGCAACTTCAATTTGAGCGTGTTCTCTTTGGCTTTTTTCCTTCCTATAAAAATAATCCTCTGCAAACTCCTTGGGATCGGATTTTACAAGTTGGCGATAGTTCAGGAATGCAGTCACCACTTAGTTTTGGTGGATTTGGTTCTATGGTGCGTCACTTGTCACGCTTAACCGATGGGCTTAATGCTGCATTGCATGGTGATTGGCTATCACAATCGGATTTGCGATCACTGCAACCCTATCAACCAAACCTCTCAGTTACTTGGCTATTCCAAAAATCAATGAGTGTTGCTGTTAATCAATCTATTGAAAGAGATCGCATTAATTACTTGCTAGGAGTCACATTTATGGCGATGGAGAAATTAGGCGATCGGGTGCTCTATCCATTTTTGCAAGATGTCGTGCAGTTTGTGCCATTAGCACAGACAATGCTTGCCATGTCCATTGCTGACCCAGTACTCGTTCTTAAAATTATGCAGCAGGTTGGTATTGTCACTTTAATAGACTGGCTGAAACATTATCTTAGTTTGGGAGCCTATAGTTTCTTGAATCAGGTCAGTCAACAAGTTGAGCCAGCGATCGCTAATCTATTACCCGAACAGCAATATCAACTACAGCGCCAAATCGAAGCTTGGGAATATGGTTCTGGAGGAGACTATCAGCCCTAGTTGTTCAAAATGGCTTTGCTATTTTAAACAGCTATTCTTCGCTACCATCACTCATAAATAGACGCATTGCCATAATCGCAAATAAACCTGCGGCGATCGCCTTAAGTAACTTGGTTGGCAAAAATACAGAGATACTATCACCGAGAAACACGCCAACGGCACTGGCGAGTAATAATGCTGCTGCTGAACCGATAAATACATATCTGGGGGCTGTGGAGCTACCACTTAAGCTCATCGTTGCTAATTGGCTTTTGTCACCTAGCTCGGATAAAAAAATTGTCCCGAAACTCAGAAATAATAATTGCCAGTCCATATCTTTAAAATAATCACTAGAGAATTTTTGGTAGTCCTAAAAAGGAAAGGATTTATTGTGTGTGGTAAGGATGAGCGGCGTTTCGCGCCGCCCATCCTTACCTATTTATCTTGATGCTTGAGGAGAAACATGGTTGCGCTATCTAGAGGATGGCATCCCACAATAAACTAATCGAAAGAATCAGAAAACTTAATCCTGCTAGGGTATTCAACAATTTTGGTGAAAAGGTTTTGGCAAGCCATTTGCCAGCAAGTACGCCTAATAAACTGGTTGAGACTAAAGCGATCGCTGCTCCTGCAAAGACAATCCAAGGTTGATGAGATTGGGCTGCAATCATCAAGGTTGTTAGCTGCGTTTTGTCACCAATTTCTGCTAAAAAAACTGTGATAAAGGTAGTAATAGCAATTTGCCAATGCTCTGCTTTGATCTGATTTTTGGTTTGTGATACAGATGGCAATTGGCTTGCAGCTAGAGTCTCAGGTCTAGGTTCAGATTTTAGTGACATCATTTGTTGGTTGCTTATTAAGCAATGTTGCAGCTTTTCATAATCGTTTCATAGTTTATACCATAACTCTAATTTTTGCTAAATAAAAAAGGGCTTCAGCCCTTTTTTATTTAGCGCAACGTGCTAACAATTGATTTAAAACACTTTGCGCGATCGCAAAACTTGCAAACTCCCGCCAGCATAGAGTTGGCGGGACTCGACTGTCAGCCCCGATGTATTTAACATCTGATGCAGATCGGTTTTGAGCAATTGCCATGCGGTTTCAGTTTCAAATAGCCACAAAAAAGTGGCGATCGGTAGCCAATACAAAGGATTAGTGGGGCGATGAAAATCAATGATGATGAATTGTCCCTCAGGAGTTAAAACTCGCTGCACTTCTTGGATAATTTCCTGTAACTGTTCAGATTCCATTTCATGCAGCGCCGTACTTGTAATCACCAGATCGAAACTGCGATCGCTAAAGGGCATATTTTCAGCGAAAGCCTCGACATATTGAGCTTGGGGGACATTCTGCTTAGCGCGTTTAATAGCGATCGGGGAGGCATCTAAACCAGTGACATCCTTGAAATGTTTGACCAATTCCTGCGTTGCCTGTCCTGCTCCACAGCAAAGATCGAGAACTTTTGCTTCAGGATTAACCTGTAAATCTTTGAGGAATAGCTTCCGAAATCGAGCCTCACCACCAACGCTCAAGGCTGCCATTGCGGACACAGTGTCATAAAACCATTGATAGCGATAACTCCAGTCACGTAAAATCGTCGTCATTGCGTAAGTTTAATCCATTGCAAAAGTTCTTCAGAAAGATTGCACCGCTTTCTGGTGCTGGTGTCAATACAGGTATGTTTAGTTAGAGCCTTTGCGATCGCCTTTTGACGCTCCTCTTCACCATTAAAATAAAGCTGATATTCAATTTGAAAGGATTCAGCGCTTAGCTGAGTAGCAGTCAGAGAAATGGCGACGCGATCGCCACAAAACATGGGCTTAAAAAAATCAATGCTCGCATGAGTAATCGGCGAAGCGATCGCTTCGCCGCGAAAAAAAGATTTCAGATTTATTCCTGAAGCGGCTAGTGATGCTTCATAGGCTTCATGGCAAAGGGCTAATCCATTCGCAAAGTAAACTACTCCAGCAGCGTCAGTATCACGAAAATTAATCGTGCGATCGTAAATAAAAGCTTGATTCATCGTTTTTTCAACAAAAGAAACTCCTTAGGGACTTGCTATTAATTAAAGTACCTGTCGTTTCGACTCTGCTCAGCCAACGTTAGCTGAGCGAAGTCGAAGCTGGATCACTTTAGTGGGACATTTTTTATCCGCAAGAGCCTTATGCTTCTAAGGAGCTTCTTTTGATTATGCTTTTCCCATTACTTGAGCCATGCGATTAACTTGAACCATTAACTTATCAAAAGCATCAAAAGTCAGGGACTGTGGCCCATCGGATAGAGCCTTCTTGGGATTGGGATGAACTTCGATCATCAGGGAATCTACACCCGCAGCGATCGAGGCGAGACTCATGGATGGCACATAATCCGACCAGCCAGTACCATGACTAGGATCGATCATGATCGGTAAATGGGTTAACTTACGCAATACAGGAATTGCCGCTAAGTCTAAAGTGTTGCGTGTATATTCGCGATCGAAAGTTCTAATTCCGCGTTCGCAAAGAATAACATTGGGATTCCCTTCAGCGAGGATATATTCCGCTGCCATCAGCCAATCGTCAATTGTTGCTGCCAAGCCCCGTTTGAGCAAAATTGGTTTATTCTGTTTACCCACCTGCTTTAATAAGGAGAAATTCTGCATATTTCTTGCACCAATTTGCAGAACATCAGCAACTTCGGCAATCTTCTCAATATCAGCAGTATCCATTACTTCCGTAATAATCCCTAAACCACTAGCATCCCTTGCCGCCGCCAAAAGGGATAGAGCGCTCTCACCATGGCCCTGAAAAGCATAGGGAGAAGTACGTGGCTTATAGGCTCCACCTCTCAAGAACTGTGCACCCGAAGCCTTGACCCGCATTGCTGTTTCGACGATCATTTCTTCATTCTCAACGGAGCAGGGACCTGCGACAACGGCTAAGGGACAATTCTCGCCGATCGCTACATCACCATTTGGTGTAGGTACGATCACCACGCTTGATTCATTCTGGCGATATTCGCGACTAGCGCGTTTAAACGGACGTTCTACTCGCAACACTGTCTCTATCCAAGGGCTTAATTCTTCGATGCGATGGCGATCAAGGTCGGCGGTTTCACCCACTAACCCTAAAACAACTTTATGCTTTCCAACAATTTTTTCTGGTGACAACCCCCAACTAGATAGTTCATCGCAGATCCGCGCAACTTCCTCTGCGGGTGTCCCAATCTTGGTTACTACGATCACGGCTAGTCTCCTTTATTTATATGCTATTGCTATTTTATACATTAAGCATTGATAGAGATGGGATTTCTCATGTTCCTCTAGGTAGATTCAAGTTTATGGACTTGATCATTAGGTTTCTACGATTTAATCAGGAACTTTTGTTTAGTGTGGCAAAGCCACGCTACATAAAAGTTCCTGATTTTCCTGTATGGAACTTGACGAGAAAAAAGTATCACCGAGTTTGTATGGCTTCGACTTCGCTCAGCCAACGTTGGCTGAGCGAAGTCGAAGCCGTAGTTACTTTAATTAATCGCAAATCCCTATGCCCCTCAGCTTCCTTCGGGAAAATGCCGATCGCAGTTTTCAATTACCTGATTCCAAATAGAGAAATGTAGCTCTTTATTGCGTTGGCGATCACTTTTGATTTCTAGGACTTGAGTGCCTTTAGTTTCTAGAGAACTCGTTAGTGCTGTGTGGAAATGCTGCCAATCCTGAATGAGGATATGTTCACAGTCATAAGCCTGAATAATTGGCGCAAAATCGAGATTATGGGCTGTACCGAAAAATTCCTCGAATGTATTCTCAAATTTGGAAATTGGTAAGAGATTAAAGATTCCGCCGCCATCATTATTTAAGAGAATAATTGTGAGTGAGATATTGTATTTTTTGGTGGCAAGTAAGCCATTCAAATCATGATAGAAGGCTAGATCACCACAAATGAGCACCATTGGGTGATCGCATCCCCATGCTGCACCCAACGCACTCGATATAGTTCCATCAATGCCATTTGCACCACGATTTGAGAGAACCGTAATTGGGCGATCACTATGAAAAAATGTATCTAAATCACGAATGGGCGTACTGCTAGCCACATAGATATAACTATCCGCAGGAAGAATTTGAGCTAGCTCTGCATAGACCTTACCATCGAATAATTCATCAATTTTTGTGAGCGATTCCGTAATCGTATGCTCAGCAATACTTTCGGCTAGTTCAAAATCTAATCGCCATTGCTTATCTTGCCACACAGGTTGAGCATAGTTCTCTAAATAATTGGCTAACTGGTCACAAAAACTGACGGGATAGACATTTAGAGCCTGTGTGATGCCGTGGGTAGGATCGCTATTGGTACTACCAACAACAATTTGCTGACAACCAATATGTCGCTCCAGCCATAGCATATAGCTCTTGGAGGTGGGCATTGCCCCAAACCGAATTATGATTTCGGGAGCATGGGTTTTACAGAAGTTGGGCGATCGCAAAAAGCTGTCATAATGACCAATCTCCCCCCGACGATGCGCCCCTGTAGCTTCAATCAGTAATGGATAGCCTGTGGCTCTGGCTAATCTCTGGACTGAGGTTAAAAAATTAGGTGGTGCATCGTAGACCCCGACGACAATCACACCTTTGGGATGGCTGATGATTTGATTCGCAATGGCGGCGATCGCATTCGTATCTAGAGATCGCATTCCTGCCAAGATTTGACTATAGGCTCCTCCCGATGGATTGCCAAACATTGCCTCTGGACTACTGAGCGCTAAGTCCTCTGGCACATCCGTGGGAACGGGAAGCGGTGGCATGGGGTCAGCAAAGGGAAAGTTGAGATGTACTGCTCCTGCGGGTGTATCCCCTTTACCGACAGCAATACTGACCGTGCGACTGATAAGCGATCGCAAGTAGCGCAGTCGGAATCCAATGATTTCGGGAGTTCCCACTTCAAAGAAGTAGCGCACATGTTTTCCATAAATATTGATCTGATCGATCGTTTGACCTGAGCCACAATCACGCATCTCTGGTGGGCGATCGGCGGTCAAGACGATCAAGGGAATTCGACTATAATAGGCTTCGATAATCGCAGGATAATAATTGGCAGCGGCAGTTCCTGAAGTGCAAAGCAGCGCCACAGGAGCCATTTGCACCTTCGCAACTCCAAGGGCGAAAAAGCTGCTAGAACGCTCATCAATATGTACCAAAATCTGGAAGTCTGGATAGCGATCGCGTAGTTCCGCAAAAGCGATCACAAGGGGAGTTGAGCGTGAACCGGGGGAAATACAAACGGTACGCACACCAGAGCGATAGAGTTCTTCAGCAACAATGCTTGCCCAGAGAGTATTGCGATTGGCGGTATTCATTTGATCGTAGTTCCATTGGCACTAAATTGGATGCTGTAGCCAAGTTCTGTGAGCATTTGTCGCAGGATTGGCAAACTCAATCCTAAAACATTAGTATGGCAGCCTTCGATCTTATCAATTAGTAATCCGCCGAGCTTCTCTAATGTAAAGCAACCAGCACAGCAGAGAGGTTCTCCTGAAGCGACATAGCTTTCAATTTCTGCATCCGTTGCCTCAGAAAAATATACTTTTGTGACACCATGACGCATGACTGTCCGTTGATTTTGGATATCAATCAAACAATGTCCTGTATAGAGTTCGCAATAGTTACCACGCATCTTTTGCCATGTGGCGATCGCAATTTCCTTAGTGTCAGGCTTTCCATAAATCATGCCATTGAGATACATAATGGAATCACATCCCATCACGAGAGCATTTTGTCCACCTAGCTCCTGCGTTAAATCAGACAGAATTGCTTTTGCTTTACACTGAGCAAGGGTTAACACTAAAGAAGTGGGATCACTAACCTGAATCGCATCTTCATCAAAGTAACTGACCCGAACAATCGGTGTAATCCCTGCATTCTCAAGGATTTTTTTGCGGGTTGGAGAGGCTGAGGCAAGGACGAAAACAGGATGCGACATACAACACAATTATTCTGATTAATAAAGAACCAGATTTTTTGTGACTTCACCACAAAAAATCTGGTTCTTTATTTTACTGCACATCCCTTAGCTATATTTGCATACAGAGATTTATGCTTTCTTATAGCAATTTCCGATCAAACGAACCACAAGAAAAATTTTGAAAACGTTGCTTCGCAACGTTTTCAAAATTTTTCTTGGTTTGGTTTTGAGCGCAAAGCGCTGTATTTTTTAAGATTTAATTAGCTCGATCGCTGACTCAGCCGCCGCAATTCCTGAATGATAGGCAGCTTCAATATTTTTGCCAGCGCACCAGTCACCTGCACAGACAAGCGCTAAAGGAATGGCAGTTGATAAACAGGAAACGCCTAACGACTCCTCGACAATGGCATAGCGCCAACGATGAACTTGCCACCATTCAGGACTAGCTAACCATTTCGCTAAGAGTTTGCCCGTTTGATGTAGCAATGGCTTACCCACTATTTCCAGATCAGGCTCTTCCATGGATTGCTTTGCAAATTCAGCATTACTTTGAAGCACAAACACAGGTTGGGAGGACTTGTCAGGATGCTTACTGCTGTCATAGCTAATCCAGTCAAGAATGGGATCGTTAATACATTTAATCGCTTGCCATTCTATAGGTACTTCATTACTGGCACTGTAACCAGCCATAATGGTCACGCTGGGTGAAAATTTGACGGATTGGAGCGCCTGTACAAAGCTAGGTGCTGGCGCGAGGACTTCTTCAAATAGCGGCAGAAACTGAGGTGCAGGAATCGTGGACACGATCGCTTTGGTTTCGAGGGTTTCTTGTCGCTCGGTCAATAACTGCCATTTATCATCATTGTGACTAACGCCAATGATGCGTGTATTGTTAATGATTGCTAGATCTGCACTTAGATATTTAGCGATCGCGGTCATGCCTAGAGGACAGCAATAACGGGTGTGACGTTGATCGGCTTCGGGAGGAAACAGCCCTGAAGAGGAAAGTTGATAAACATTGCGAGTCCATTCCTGCACAATCCGTTTCTCTTGCAGCTTACGGACAAATCGACCAAAGCTATCACTTTTTACGGCAATGAGCTGTGCACCGTGATCGACCCAAGTACCTTGCAAGCGCCTAGTTGCCATCCGACCGCCTAAACCTGCGGATTTTTCGACAATGGTGACATCTAGTCCTGCTTGCTTTAATTGTTGAGCGCAGATTAAACCTGCCATCCCTGCGCCGATCACGATTACATCTTTCATAAAGTTTTAGTTCATGTCTCTTGAAGAGCTTAGCTCATCTTGATCGCGATTTTAAAGTTAAGGTGAGCTATGCCCACCCTAACTTTAAAGTGTATCTTGCATCTTTTCGCCGTCATGATATGCAGCGAACAATACGGGACAAGTTTTACCCCATGCGATCGCCCCAGTAGCATCAAGGCATATTGCACCAAAATCGCGATCGCGATTTTTCGCCTCATTAATTGATTTTTCGACCGCCTGTTGAAGGGTCATGCCATCGGTAACGCGCACCACCACTCTAGTAGCAAAGCCTTCATCGAGAATGTCTTCACCGACACCCGTACAGCTTACGCCTGCAAATTTAGTGGCATAGTTACCCGCAGGGGTCGCCGAGTCGCTAACTCTGCCGATGCGCTCAAAGCCACGTCCGCCTGTGGATGTGCCCGCACAAATGCTGCCATATTGATCGAGAACTACCGCACCGATTGTTCCCATCGCCACATCTGCCATTTTGCGAGTGAAGTTAGTTTTGCGCTCCTCCACCCATTCCGCAAGGCGTTCATCGGTGAGGGGATTGTAAATCGGGATGCCCAATTCGCGAGTAAGTTCCGCCGAGCCGTAATCAGAGAGAACGCGATCGTCGTTAGTCTGCAAATGCTTAGCCAGATCAATCGGATTCTTAACCCTTGCCGTATTGATCACACCACTAAAACTTTGGCGATCGCCATCCATAATCGAAGCACTCATGCGGATTTGCCCATCGGACTGCAATACTGAGCCAGTCCCCGCATTAAAGCGCGGATCGTCTTCGAGCATTTGACAAGCCTTGACCACCGCATCGATCGCCTTCGCGCCATCGAGCAGCATCGGATAAACAGTTTCTAAAACAGCAAATAATGACTTACGAACTGGCTCGTAACCACCTTTGCTCTCAACAGTGCTACCTGCACCGCCATGAATGATGATTTTGGGTTGCATTTTTTGTTGGTAATTGGGGATGGGTAATTGGTAATTGGGGATGGGTAATTGGGGGATTAGGTTTTAGGCGATTAGGTTTTAGCTTTTTGGAATGAGAAGTTGGGTTTCATTCTTAGATGTGACTTTTTATTCTCAATCACCAATTCCCAATTCCCAATTCCCAAAAAGCCAAAAGCTAATCGCTAAAAGCCAAAAGCTAAAACCCCTACAATTCTCCAAATCCCTTTTTCTTTTTCTTCTTCTTGCCATAAACAGGATTGCCCGCAGGAGATTGGTTGCCCATACCGCCCATTCCAGGGAAGCCGCCGCCGCCCATATTTGGCATTCCGGGGAAATTCGGCATCTTGCCCTGTCCCATTTGCTGCATCAGCGATCGCATCTTCTGGAAATCTGCAACGAGCTTCGTCACATCCTGAAGCTTGTAACCCGAACCATTAGCGATCCGTTGTTTGCGGCTAGGACTCTTGGCAATGAGGTCAGGATCTTTGCGCTCTTGCTTAGTCATCGAGGAGATCATCGACTCACAACGCTTGAGTTGCTTTTCCGCCTCTTGAATTTGCGCGTCGTTAATCTTCATCCCCGGCAGCATCTTCAACATTCCACCAAAGGAACCCATGTTTTTCATCATGCGGGTGTTCTTCAGGAAGTCGTCAAAGTCGAACTTGGCGCTCAGAATCTTTTCTTGGAGCTTCGCAGCATCGGTAATGTCAATTTCTTCCTGCGCCTTCTCCACCAGCGTCAGCACATCGCCCATGCCCAAAATCCGTGAAGCCATGCGCTCAGGATAGAAGGGTTGCAAAGCCTCCACCTTTTCGCCCACACCGATAAACTTTATCGGCTGTCCCGAAATCTGCCGCACCGATAACGCCGCACCACCACGAGTATCGCCATCCATTTTGGTTAAGATCGCGCCCGTAATCCCAATCTCCTCATGGAAAGTACGAGTCAAAGTCGCCGCCTCTTGCCCTGTCATTGCATCGACAACCAGCAGTACTTCATCGGGCTTGATCGCATCCTTAACGCGACTTAGCTCATCCATCATGTCGCGATCAATCTGCAAGCGTCCAGCCGTATCCACGATCACGGTATTAACGCCCAATTCCTTCGCCTTTGCCAAACCTTGACGGGCAATCTCCACGGGATCAGCATCAGCCCCCATTTCAAAGACTGGCACATTAATTTGCTTACCAAGGGTGATCAACTGATCGATCGCCGCAGGACGATATACGTCAGTAGCAACCAGTAAAGCTGTGCGCTCTAGTTTGCGTAAATGTAAAGCTAGTTTGGCAGTAGCCGTCGTTTTACCCGTACCCTGCAAACCTGCCATCAAAATCACCGTCGGCGCATTGGCTGCTTCAGCGAGTGGCACATTTGCCTCGCCCATCGTCTTTACCAATTCGTCATAGACGATCTTGATAAACTGCTGATCGGGGCGCACACCTGCGATTACATCAGCCCCTTGAGCCTGTTTGGAGATTTCTTCGACAAATTCTTTGACAACCTGTAAGTTGACATCTGCCTCTAATAGCGCCCTGCGTACTTCACGGATCGCGCCCTGTATATTGGAGTCAGAGATTTTGTCCTGTCCGCGTAACTTTTTCCAAGCCGCCTCAAATTTATCGGCGATTTCATCAAACATATCTAGTTTTGCTTTTGCTGTTTTTGGTTCTAACTACTAATTTACCGTTACCACCGTGACATTGATCGCGATCTATGAAAATTGTGGTGGCGATCGCTTTTGGCAAACATAGCATTTTCATCAAATTTCTTCTGAAACTCTCCGCCTAACCAGCTTATTGTCAATATACTTTAATAAATTTGCTCCTAGTAGATAAGCGTAAAGACTAGAGGGGCAAAATTCAAACTCTACTCCTTTATAGTGGATGTCTTTATCTGAAATAGTTTGACTAGTTATCAAAATTGGTTGAGAAATATCAGGATGCTTGTTCACAAATTCAACACAATTATCAAGCTCTGCAAGTGTTCTATAAGGGCGATCGCTCCACTTAACTTCCACAATCCAAGAAGGTAATTGATTAACCTTATCTAAATGTACGATATCGACCTCTCCAGACTTCCATCTTGCATAATAAAGTTCAGTAATTTTGCTGTGCTGCCATTGACTAAAAATTGCAGTTTCCGTCATCGCTCCTATAGATTCGGAACTTTCATCAATCTGTCCAAATAATGCGGCTCTCATGGATGGATTGGTTAAGTAAACCTTGAAACACATCGCTCTCTTAAATCTCTTTGCATTGTTGTCTATTCGCTCAACACGTCGAATTAGGAACGCAGCCTCAAGATATTCGAGATAACGCTTGATCGTATTTTTAGCAACACCAGAGGATTTAGATAATCCATCCAAGCTCACCTCATTCCCAGAGTTGTAAGCTAGGGTCGTAAATAGTCTATTTAATTCTTGAATGTCGTTAATACCGTAAAGACTTGGAAGATCTCGAAGTAATACCTTATCGATAATGTCACTTTTGATGTATTGTCTAGGGTCTTGTCTGATGGTTTCTGAAAAAACTGCCTCTGGATATCCACCAAAGTTTAAGTAATTTATAAACTCTTCATTGAGTGCTTTGATATCTGTAACAGAGTATTCATTTTTCTCCAAATCAAAATCTTCAATTGGCGTTAACTTTATAAGTTCAGATTCTCGTCCAATGAACATCAAGTATTCAGCAAAAGTTAGTGGCGGCAAAACATAATCGCTAAAGCGACCAGCACCAGACTCATTGCTCTTTAGTCTTAATGCTGCCGCCGCAGAACCCGTAGCAATAAAGCGATAGTCTGCATAGGAGTCAACTAGAGATTTGAGATGTACTTCCCAATCACGCAAATACTGAATTTCATCGAAAAAAATAAACAGTTTTGCATTGCGTTTATGTTCAAAAAGTTTCTGAAAATAATTAAGTATCCTTTCTAAATATAGTCCCGTGTAGATTGGAGTTTCAAGGGAAATATATAAAATATTTTTTGCTTCTACACCAGAGTCTAGGAGTGCGCGGATGGTGTGATAAACCATAACAGTTTTACCAACGCGCCTTGGTCCCATTAAAACGATCGCTCGACGAACATTTGAATCTAAAATATTTTCATAAAAAGTCTCGAAGTACTTACGTCGAGGTGTATCTTCGTAAGTTAATTCCCCTTCTTTACCCTGTTCCCACCAAGGGTTATCAAACCGAAGTCGGGACAAAATATCTGATTCTGAGATTTCAAGCATAAATTTCAAATAAGATTAGCCGACTAATCTTATTTTATCTTGTTTTTGTATTTAAGGTCAATCAACTAATCTTATTTTTGCCTTGTAAGTGTAGAGATAGCTGTTTTTAGAGATTGAGTGGCGAGCGATCGCTTCTATCAGGCAATAGCATGACACATTACTAACGACTTGCTACACTCTATAGTCATTGGAGATCAGGGCAACCGCATAAAAAAGTCAAAGGTTAAGGAGATGAATTAGATAAGCCAGATCCCAAGCCGCCTTATTACGTTTCGCCCGCATACTGAACTTAGAAGACTTATCGCGACTTAAGAGATTAAGAGCAAAGTGACGCAGCATCGCCATATTTTCAGGAGAATTATCTTTGCGAATACGGGAAGCATCTTCGTGAAAAGAGACATCTAAAACCCAATGCAAGGAATTTTCAATCGACCAATGAGTACGAACAGCATTGGCAATAAGAGCAGCATTAGAAGGCAAGCTAGAAATGTAGTAGCGATTTTCAGTGGAGACTTTCCCATTGATTCTGCGTTCACTTTGAACTAAGGCAATAGTCTGTAAACCAGCCCATAGAGGCAATTGAGTCAGGTAATCCAAGTTAGATAAAGTCCAACAACGTCGAATTTCTAAACGCCCATGTCCTTTATCTATGGACTGGCAAAAGTCATGGTCTACATCCACAAAATCAGTGTTTATAGCTTGCTCAAATAACCACTGCACATCTTCAAATAGTCCTCCCTGATTACCTTTGAGCGCTAAGACATAATCGGCTCCTTGTTGCACGATTTGGCTAGCTATTTCTTTCTGGCAGCCCATTGCGTCAATCGTCACAATACAACCTTTAATTTCCAGCAGTTTTAATAACTCTGGTATGGCGGTGATTTCGTTGGATTTTTCATCGACTTTGCATTGACCTAATATCAACCGATTTGCGCTTGCCCATGCACTCACCATGTGAATTGCGCCTTTGTCTGCTCCTCGGTCGTAGGATTGTCTCAAGGTTTTGCCATCAATGGCTACTACCTCTCCCTGCAGCGCTTGACTTACTGATTTCACCCAACTGATGAAGCTATTTTGCATCTGTTGCGGGTTCACTCGTGCAAACACTCTTGCAAATGTGTCATCACAGGGTATCCCATTCGGTAGTTCAAGAAATGTCCCCAGCCATTCTTGTTTTGATGCTCCAAATAGCGCTATATCTTCCCAGTTTTCTCCCCACTTATCACCGCGCAAATTGCGATTACGATTATGTCTAGCAAGTTATGCTCTTTCCCTCGATTATCTCGCGGGTCTTCTACTCCTTCAAAGTGTCTTAGTAAACTGACTTCGATAGGGTTATTCATTGCTGTTTTACTTTTGTTATTTTCTCCTAATTTTATTCACTTTTTTATGCGGTTGCCCTGCATTGGAGATGACAAATATGCGAACAAGTTCAGTAAAACTTCTAGATGTGTTGTAGCTCTAACTATCTATCTTCCCCAAGATAATTTATGGCGTGGACAGGTTGGCACAATCGTTGAAATACTAGCCAATGGTCAAGCCTTTGAAGTTGAATTTAGTGATCGCAATGGTCGCACATATGAATCTCTAGGATTAACTCCAGAAGAATTTATGATCCTACGTTTCGAGCCAATATTACCTAATCCAAAAGCTCAATTAGTCACAGCATAATCTCAGCAGGAATTGCTAGTATTTAAGGCGATCGCAATTTGTTGAGATTGAGTTGATGGCGATCGCTTTTTACAATGAAAAGGTTGCTGAACAAACAGAGGTATCAGTGACCACAGGTAGCATGTATCGTTTTTTGCAAATGCATAAGCTCATCCTAAAAAAAGACCTATCGCAGCAAAAATGCTCCAGAATTTTATCAATATCTGCCCGTTCCTGTTACAACTTCAAAAATTGGTTTACTAAGTGTTGTTATTGTGATGCTTGATCCCTCAATAGACTGTATCTAGCCGTAAGTAACTCTCAGCAAAACATTTCAGGTTGCTATATGATGGTTTCATGAATCAATATTTTGCGACTGTGGCGAGAGGATTAGAAGCCCTCGCAGCACAGGAATTAGAACAACTAGGTGCTCATTCCGTTGAGGCGGGATTCTGTGGTGTTAGCTTTGAAGGCGATCGCACTTTACTTTATCGCGTCAATCTCTGGGCAAGATTACCATTCCGCATCTTAATGCACCTCGATCAATTTGATTGCCTTGATGCGGATGATCTCTATCAAGGAATTAAAGCGATCGACTGGTCAGAATTTTTAACCCCTGAAATGACCTTGTCGGTAAATGCTACTGGCAAAAACGACCAGCTTAATCACACGCATTTCACAGCGCTCAAAGTCAAAAATGCGATCGTCGATCAGCAAATGGATCGATTTGGTGAGCGCTCGGATGTAGATACCCACGAAGCAGATTTGCGAATCGGTGTGCATATTGATGACAATGGCTGCACCGTCAGCCTCGATAGCTCTGGCAATAGTCTCCACCGCCGAGGTTATCGCCCTGCGGTAGGAGCCGCACCTTTAAAGGAATCCCTTGCGGCTGCCCTCATCCAGATGTCAGGTTGGCAACCCAATCAAATGTTTTACGATCCCCTCTGCGGTTCAGGAACTTTGCCTCTAGAAGCAAGCTTAAAAGCTCTAAATATTGCCCCCGGAATGTTTCGCGAACATTTTGGCTTTGAGACTTGGCTAGATTTTGATCAAGAACTTTTAGCTAAATTAATTCAAGAAGCTGATGATAATCGTTTAGATGCCTTACCTGCACCTATCTGGGGTAGCGATCGCAATCCTGAGGTGGTCGATCAAGCAATTATCAATGCCAAAAATTGTGGCTTAGCCAATCATGTCTATTTCTCAGCGTTAGATCTGGCGGAAGTCGTTGCGCCTGCGGATAGTGGTGTTGTTTTCTGCAATCCTCCCTATGGTGAGAGACTAGGACGTGATAGTGATTTGGGCGCTTTTTATAAGCAATTAGGAAATGTTCTCAAGCAGCAATTTAAGGGCTGGACTGCGTTTGTCCTGAGTGGTAATAAGCAGTTATCGCAGACGATTGGATTGAAGTGTGCGGAACGAACGGCAGTACTCAATGGAGCCTTGCCCTGTCAGTTGATGAAGTACGAGCTATATTAGAATTGACATCCAAAGTGTCAGGAATTAGACACAATGACGAAAACTGTTGAGAACAAGCAATTATCCTCTTTACTAACGGAGCTAAAAGCTAGTTTAGTAAATCTTTATGGCGATCGCTTATTTTCCATGATTCTATTTGGCTCTCAAGCAAGGGGAGAAGCAACTCCTGACTCAGATATTGACGTGATGACAGTCCTTGATGATCCTGTAAATGTAGCTGAGGAAATATATCGAACATCTGATATTCGCTGGAATTTTATGATGGAGTATGAAGAGTTAATTTCCATTATCCCCACTACAAAATCATCTTTTCTAAGTTCTGCAACTTCTTTGATTAGAGTAGTCAAACGTGAAGGTATTGAGCTATGAGTGAAATATCCAAGTTATTAAATCTAGCCTCTGAAGATCTAGAAACAGCAGAGCTTTTACATAATTCCCAGCGTTATCGTTCTTGTATATCCCGTGCTTATTATGCGATGTACTATATAGCCCAAGCATTGCTATTGTCAGAAGGGATCGAAACTTCAACGCATAGAGGAGTGATCAAATTGATAAATCTTCATTTTGTCAAAACAGGAAAAATATCTCCGAATATTTCTAAATTGTTGAGTGATGTTTACGATCTGCGACAGTCGGGTGATTATAGTACCAATTTTGTAGCTGATGAGATAATTGCTAATAGGGCGATCGCTGATGCAAAAACCTTTGTTTCTGAGATAAAAATGATTATGCTAGATAGAGATTGAACCCAAGCATAGACATAATGTGCCAGACTCAATCAATATCAGCAAGGTCTTCAAGCTTTCACCTTGTCTAGGGTGAAGCAAAAAGAACTATAAATGAAGTTGGAGGAAAATCAATGATTCTAGAAAGTCAAGCTTTAGCTTTCGCTGAAGATTGGATTCGGACATGGAATTCCCATGATTTAGATGCAATTCTATCTCATTACAGTGAGGATATCGTTCTGATATCACCGATCGCTACTAGAATACTTAATGAACCATCTGGTAAAGTGTCAGGAAAGACGGCTTTACGTGCATATTTCCAAAAAGGACTAGCGTTCTATCCTGAGCTGAAATTTGAGCTAATCGATATCATCTGGGGAATCTCTAGCATTGTCCTGTATTACATCAATCAAAATGGAGTGAAAGCAGCCGAGTTCATGGAAATAGATGCTGAGGGTAAAGTTGTTAATGTAATTGCAAACTATAATTAATAGTTCTAGGACTTATGCAAGTAAGCTAAGAACTTGAGTAAATAGCTTTCATTGTTGATGTTCAAGCGATTTACTCAAGTTCTTACAGCTAAGTTAATAAACTAAGAATTGCCTTAAATATGTTACGAATTACTGAGATTAAACTACCCTTAGATCATCCTGAAGATGCGCTGAAATTAGCAATTCTCAAAAAGCTGCAAATTAAGCCAGAAGAATTAACCAATTATTCTATTTTTAAGCGTAGTTATGATGCGCGCAAGAAAACAGATATTTACTTGGTTTATATTGTTGATGTGGAGACATCTGTAGAGAAGCAGTTATTAGCAAAATTTCAAGCAGATCCTCATGTCTCAATTACGCCAGATATGAGCTATCACCATGTAGCCAAGGCCCCTAGTAATTTAAAAACTCGTCCTATTGTCATCGGTCTGGGACCCGCAGGGATGTTTGCAGGGCTAATGCTGGCGCAAATGGGATTTCGCCCGATTATTTTAGAACGGGGTAAGGCAGTACGCGATCGCACGGCAGACACCTTTAACTTCTGGAAAAAAAGAGCAGCTTTTAATCCTGAATCTAATGCTCAATTTGGTGAAGGTGGCGCAGGCACTTTCTCCGATGGAAAGCTCTATAGCCAAGTAAAAGACCCTCAACATTATGGGCGCAAAGTTCTCACCGAATTTGTGAATGCAGGAGCTTCACCTGAAATTCTCTATATCAATAAGCCGCATATTGGGACATTTAAGCTTGTTGGCATCGTCCAGAATTTCCGTGCCAGAATTGAAGAACTTGGTGGCGAAATCCATTTTCAAAGTCGAGTAGAAGATATTGATATTCAAAATGGCAAAGCGAAGGGAGTGACCCTTGCTAGTGGCGAATATATTGCTAGCAATCATATAGTTTTGGCTGTCGGTCATAGCGCCCGTGACACCTTCCAAATGCTTTACGATCACGGTGTATATATCGAAGCAAAACCTTTTTCGATTGGTTTCAGAATCGAGCATCCACAAACGCTAATTGATCGCGCTAGATTTGGTGACTATGCAGGACATAAAACCTTAGGTGCTGCTGATTACAAACTAGTGCATCATTGCAAAAACGGTCGCTCGGTTTATAGCTTCTGTATGTGTCCGGGGGGATTAGTCGTGGCGGCAACTTCGGAGGTTGGGCGTGTGGTGACTAATGGTATGAGTCAATATTCGCGCAATGAACGCAATGCCAATAGTGGCATCGTTGTAGGCATTACTCCCGAAGATTATCCAGAGCATCCCCTTGCAGGTATCGATTTTCAGCGCCGTTTAGAATCCCGTGCCTTTGAGCTTGGTGGCGGAACCTATGCAGCTCCTGCTCAGCTAGTGGGAGATTTTCTAGCGAATCGCCCTTCTCAGGCTCTCGGCACTGTACATCCATCTTATTCACCAGATGTGCTTTTGGGAGATCTCAGTGAGAGTTTGCCTGACTATGCGATCGCTGCCATCCGCGAAGCGATTCCCGAATTTAATAAAAAAATCAAGGGGTTTGCGATGGATGATGCCATGCTTACAGGCGTGGAAACACGCACTTCTTCGCCAATTAGAATTAAGCGCAATGAGAACTATCAAAGTCTAAATACTGAAGGGCTTTTTCCTGCGGGGGAAGGTGCAGGCTATGCAGGCGGAATTCTCTCGGCGGGAATTGATGGGATTAAGGTAGCGGAGGCTGTGGCTCTGAGTCTTTTAGAGGCAAGTCCCTAATACTTTCCCAATAAAAAATAGGTGGTCATGTCTCCCTTACCTTTGACTGTGATTACACCTCTTTCTTCAAACTTATAGAGATGTTTAAGGTGCTCATAAGCAGAGGCACTGACTTGGATTTTGCCTGCAACTCCATGAGATTCCATGCGTGAGGCTGTATTAACCGTATCTCCCCAAAGGTCATAAGCAAATTTTTTCAGTCCGATGACACCTGCAACTACGGGACCTGTGTGAATGCCAATACGAATATTCAGGTTTTTCCCTGTTTCTTGATTGAATTTATGCATCGCTATTTGCATATCGATCGCCATATCAGCGATCGCCTCAGTATGATCAGGTCGTGGATAGGGAAGTCCCGATACTACCAAATAGGCATCACCAATGGTTTTAATCTTTTCTAATTGGTGGATTTCGACTAAGCGATCAAATTGCGAAAAAATTTGATTGAGAAATTCCACAACTTGGTTGGGTGGTAAATGACTAGAAAGTTGTGTAAATCCGACAATATCCGCAAATAAGACTGTCACATCGGTAAAGCTATCGGCAATAGTGTTCTCATCATCTTTAAGCCTCATTGCGATTGATTCAGGTAAGATATTTAGTAACAGTTTCTCAGAAGTATTGCGAGCGTAAAATTCTGACTTAGCTAATTTCTCATAGAGATAAACAGAAATATTGCTAATAAAACAAGTCCAAAATATATTAATAAACCAAGAGATTGTAGGTATATTATTAGGAATCACATCAATACCTACAGCAGTATTTACTATAAAATAATAGGCTAATCCTCCTAATTGTGAGATGAGATGAAATCGCCAACGGACTGGTACTAAAGTGGCTTGAGAGAAAAATGTCACCATCCACCAAATTAACATCATCTCTGGCTTGACTCGCCTACTTATGGTGTCAATAAGTTGGATTAGTATTGTAATTGTCCAAGAAATACTTAAGAAAATAAGTGAGGTTTGTAATGGTGAGCGTAGTCTTTTGAGATGGTTTGTGCCATAGATAATTGCTGCTAAAATTATCAGAATGGTAATAAGCCAAATTTGCGAAAAGTGAGTGGAACCCCGTAATAAATATATAAATTGCTCACCTAGTAATGTGACAAAGTAAAAGAATGCAATTCGCATTCCTAAACTAAGTCTCTTTTGCATAAACTGCTGTCGCCATAGTTGATATTCAGGTGTTTCCAAATCACGGTTTCTTTTTAGAAAGCTAAACATCATGTTTTGCGATCGCGCAGGTAATATATTAACTGGGGATTTTATCTTATAAATTAAGGCGATCGCTTATCTCTATTGATATTCAGCGAGATTGCCTATAACTACCACCATAAGCCGATTAGAGCGAGATTAACTTCGGTGTAACTTGTTCCTTCTGTTGGTTTCGTATGTTGATGACTAGCAAGTAACTCTCTTAGGGAATCTAGCTCAATATTGTTTTTGGCGATCGCTTTATTTAGTTTGTCTTTAATTGGTTTCAGAACAAGCCGAATCTGCATCGCCCGAATCGAGTCGGGGGCGCGATCTTCGACTAAAACGTGACTTTGCAATAAATTAATGGATTTAAGATTTTGCTGCATAGCGATCGCCGTAATCTCTTTATTTACCTCTTCCACAAATTGACGACTGACGTACTTTAAGACCACAGGCTCTAGCAAAAACATGACTTCTCCCTGTTCGCTGATTTTCTCGATTAGCGATCGCCACCGTAATGACTCAAGGGCATCAATTAGTTCTGAACCAGAGGCTTGTAAATTCATCTCTGAGCGCAAGGTAGAGAGAGAGACTGGACGATGCTTGATCGCTAGCCAATACAACACATCTTTTTCTAATTTTGAGAGGCGCTCAAACTGTTGATAAAGCAATGTGCGTAACACATCACCGAGCGCCAGAGCAGTCTGTTTGAGAAATTCTGAAACATTCCCATTAAAGAGTTCCTGAATTGTACCTGCCACAATTCGTAGTGCCGAAGGATTGCCGCGATATTGTTGAATCAGCGCATCTAATCCATTCTCAGAACCTTTAAAGCCTCTGGCTCTTAGCAACTCAAAGGCTCCTTGGCGCTGTAATCCATTCACTTTGTAATAGCGAATTGGTTGATCTTCCCCTTGGTGCATCGAGATTTCTTTGGGTTGTTCGCGCCCAATCAGGATTAAAGAACTTTGATGGCGTTCCGCCCCCACACGCTGCAACAATTCAGCATATAATTCACAACCTTGACGATAGGCTCCTACTAGTTCCCCATCTTGGAGGGTTGCCTCAAAGTCATCCAGCACAATTAAACAACGCTTCTGACGTAAAATCTCTAATAAATCGGAAATGCTACTACCTGTTTGCTGAGAATGATTGAGAAATTGCAGCAGATCAGAAATTAACTGAGCAGTGGGCTGTGCGCCTCGTAGCGATCGCCAAATTAGGCAATCAAACTGTGATTGAATATTTTCAACTAACTTCACCGCTAGGGCAGTCTTGCCAATGCCACCCATGCCACAAATTGCCAAGAGATGACAGCGATCGCGCACAAGCCACTGTTCTAATTTGGCAAGATCTTCAGTGCGTCCATAGAAAGTTGGTAGATTAGGCGCTTCACCCCAATCTGCTGAATTTTTGCCATTGACTGCTGGATCTTTTCCTAGATGCTCGTGAGATCCTTGATCAAGCTGCAAACTGCTAGTAGTACTATGCAGAGTTTGACGTTGAGTTTTATAACCTTTTGCCTCTAGCCATTCAGGGACTTTTTCCCAACGTAAAGTATTAATAGGCTGATCGGCGATCGCTTCTAGTGATCTATATAACCCCTTATTTAACTCCACCCGTAAAGCCCCCGAAGTCCATGCCAATTTAAAGGCAAGCTGCCCTGGGCGATAGCGACAGAGTAACCCCCGCAAACAAGCTTTTTCAAATGGTTTAATTTCCTTACCACTAGCAGCTTGTAAATCGGCATAGAGTCGATTTAGGTCCCAGTTTTGTGCCGCTTCTGGGAATAGCCCTTCAATGTGTTCGTTGTCAGATAACATGACAGGATATTGCGGCGAACGATCGCATAGATGTTTATCAATTTATCTGGATCGTAACAAAAAATCTGCGATCGCTAGACATAATGCTTAAAGTGGCGGATTGTTTCAAACTATTAGGCATATAAACTATACATAGCACTTTCTGGTTTTGGTCAAGATAAAGTTTTTCTTGCTGTGTGACGCAAACTAACTGGACGCGATCGCCTTAAACGTGCTATTTCACTCAATAAGCAAACATCACAAAAAGTATCGTTGAGCTATGTTAAGCAAACTGCAACAACTAGGAATAAACTCTGATGGACGCTATGCTAGCGATGATGAATTGCAGTTTATGGATACCTATATCAACTCTTTTGACGACAGAGTTAATGCTTATCACAGTATCAAAATGGTAGAGTCTCAGATCGTCGAAGCTGTGTTTACTAAGCTGCAAACATCTCATCCTCAATTGCTGGTACTTAAGGGCGAGGATATGAAAGTTAAATGGAAACAGGATACCTTAAGAGTATTGCGCCATTCAGCGATGACAGTTTTATTAGATGACCCTGATCTTTTGCGACAACAGTTTTTATATTGGTTTCAGACAATCATGCAGGCTTTTGGTGCTCAAGAAGCTTGTAATGTGACTTATTTAATTATGCAGGATGTGGTCAGACAGATTTTGCCGAAGCATATCGCTGATTTGCTATGCCCCATCTTGGAAATGAATCGCAGTTTATTAGGTCCTCAAACCAAAGAAACCTAATAAAAAACTTGTAGGCTGTGCGTATAACAGAGTTTTGTGGGTGTTGTATTTAATTGCATCAAGCTACTTATTCATTTCCCAAAAAGTAATGAATATACCCACTCTGTAAGTCACTTTATTATTGGCAAAATTAGCAAATTGCTTAACTATCAGCGCTTTGCACTTCTTTAAAACCCAGAGAAAATTTTGGAAATCTTGCTTTGCAAGATTTCCAAAATTTTCTCTGCACTACATAAAAACTAAACAGGCTATGTATAGATATGAACTAATTATCATCATAGAATTACAGTGAATTAAGAATTTTTGAAAGCGTGGCAAAGCCACGCTTTCAAAAATTCTATACAAACTTCAACAGATTTTATAGTAATGCTTGAGTTAGTTAGAACATGGAACTCAAAATATGAGTGCCTGCATAAATTCCACCACTCATATTTTGAGTTTGCTTACAATAGCGATACAAAGCTATACAATTATAATTGCAAAAGATTGAAGCCTAAATGTGAGGAGTTAGAGCTTACCTAGCTCATTTGTTATGGGGAAAATTAATTTTGTATTTTGGCGATCGCGATTACGCTTTCTGATTTTGACATTCTTAGGATTAGCGATCGCGTTAATGCTCAATTTTCCTTTTTGGGCGATCGCTCAAACTCCTGTTAGTAGTAACGCTCCTGCGAGTGATGCTGCGATTAACACAATTGAGCAACCAACAATTACTCCAATTCGACCCACCAATAACAACGAGTTGCGTGGCATCTGGCTCACTAATGTTGATAGTGATGTTTTATTTTCCAGACAACGCATTCAACAGGCAATTAACAGATTAAAGCGCTTAAAATTTAATACCCTTTATCCCACCGTTTGGAATGGGGGACATACCCTCTATCCTAGCAAGGTTGCAGAAAAAACCTTTGGCGTAGAGATTGATCCTAACCCTGACCTGCAAAACCGCGATATGCTCGCCGAGGTGATCGAATTGGGGCATGAGCAAAATTTTGCAGTCATTCCTTGGTTTGAATATGGATTAATGACTGAGGAAGGTTCGGAGTTGATGCGTCAACATCCTGACTGGGTTAGCAACCGCAAAGATGGCTCTCAAGTTTTCGTTCATGGCGAAAATAACGAGCATCGACTGGTTTGGCTTACCCCTGCCCATCCTGAAGTCCAAAAATTTCTGACAGATCTCATTGTGGAAGTCGTCAAAAAATATGACTTAGATGGTATTCAACTAGACGATCATTTTGGTATGCCATCAGAGCTTGGCTACGATCCTTATACGGTCGCTTTATATAAAAAAGAGCATTTCGGTAGGTTGCCATCTGATGATTTTCAAGATCCTGAATGGATGAAATGGCGGGCTAGTAAGCTCAGCAACTTAATGCAAAAGATCGCTAAAGCTGTGAGAGCAGTCAAGCCTAACTGTCTAATTTCTTTATCTCCTAATCCTAAGGATTTTTCCTATAAAAAGTACCTCCAAGATTGGTATAGCTGGGTTTATTTAGGATTGGTGGATGAGTTAGTTGTCCAGCTATATCGAGATAATATCGAAAACTTTACGAGGGAGTTAGAACGTCCTGAATGGCAGGAAATCCGCCAAAAAGTTCCTGTTGCTGTGGGAATTTTGACAGGTTTAAGAATTCAAAATGTCGATATGCGTCAAATTAAGGGACAGGTCAAGGTTGCTCGTGAGATGTCCTTTGATGGGTTTTCCTTTTTCTTCTATGAAACACTAGGCAATCGTGACGCATCTTTTGAATCACTCTTTTTTGCACCTGCAACTCGTCCAGACATAAAAAGTATCGCTTCTGCAAGAAGCTAACTCAAAATAAAGGCGGCGCAATGCGCCGCCTTTATTTTGAGAAAAAAGCTTGAATCTTTTCGACAAACAATTCGGTATTCTCAAAATGGATATTGTGTCCGCAGTTAGGCACAATTTCTAACTGGGAACCTTTGGTTAGTTGTTCCATTTGTTGATTGATTTTGACAAACTTAGGATCTAACTCTCCTGCTAGCAAAAGTAAGGGAATTTCGATTTTAGGCAGATCCTCCCATAATGATGGTTGCATCCCTGTACTAAGATTGCGTAGAGATTTAGATAATTGAGACGGTGAGTTATTGAGCCGTTGTTCTAATAATTCGGGAAAATGGGGATGCGATCGCAGCGAGGCAAAAATAGGCTGTTGATACCAATATTCTAGAAATTGCCTAAAATCACCACTTTCTAATTTAGCGGCGAGTTGCTGATCTTTAGCTAAGCGATCGCTCCTTTCAGTATCCGTGCTTAAACCTGCGGAGGCTGATTCTAAAACTACTTTATGAAAATATTGCGGAAAATGAATGGTTAGATATAAAGCCAACCTGCCGCCCATCGAGTAACCTATTAAGAAACAGCAATCTAAGCGAAGAAAATCCAAAAATTCAATGACAAGATAAGCGCTGGCTTGTATTGTGTAGTAATGCTCTTGTTTGGTAACGATAACTGCATCTTGAGGGGCTTGATCGATTAAGTGTGTCTGTCCATGTCCCATTAGATCGATCGCCACACAATAAAACTGTTTAGACAACCCCGCGATCGCTTGTTTAAACTCATGGCAATCACCCATAAATCCATGCAAAAACAAAATTGCTGGATGTCTGGGATCTCCCTCTGCGTAGTATGTAACCCCACAGTTACCAATTTGTACTCTGCGTACCATAATCCCACAATGAACGAACAGGTTATCCTTGAGACAATTGAGATGGCTAGAGTTGCAGAATCCAACTCTCTCTACCTTAGTGAACTGCAAATGACCGCAGTTCCCGAAGCAATTGGGAAATTAGCCGACTTGGTTTGGCTTTATTTGAGCGAAAATCAATTGACAACGCTTCCCGATGCGATCGCGAATTTACATCATCTAACTTGGCTACATTTGGAATGCAATCAGTTGACTAAAATTCCTGATGCGGTCATGTATCTCAAAAATTTGACGGTACTCAATCTAGCAGAAAATCGCATCTCGCAATTACCGCCCGAAATCAAATATTTATCTAATCTTGTAAGACTAGATATTAGTAATAATGCACTCACGGATTTGCCATCAGAGATGGGAATGCTGAAGTTCTTAACATGGCTCGATCTCTGTGAAAACCAACTCGCTAGTTTGCCTATAGAAATTGGTAATCTCAAGAGCTTAACGGAACTTGATTTACGCAAAAACCAACTCACCAGTTTACCCGAAGAAATTGGTAATCTCACCAATTTGACCGATCTCTATCTTGGGAATAATCAACTAACTTCTATTCCTGCGGAAATTGGGAATCTCACGAATATAACCGAACTCGATTTGTCCTACAATCAGCTTACGAGTTTGCCCCCAGAAATTGCGAACCTCCAGAATTTAGTAAGACTGGATATTCGAGGTAATGCCATTGATGTGACTTCTTTAAGCAATTTGCAATATGGCATGATTTTGCTCTAAGGGACTTGCTATTAATTAAAGTAACTGTGGCTTCGACTCCGCTCAGCCAACGTTAGCTGAGCGAAGTCGAAGCTAGATAACTTTGGTGGGACATTTTTTATCCGCAAGTCCCTAATTGTAGGCATTGGTCAGCTAAATCGCGATCGCCATGTTTGCATCTTTTTTATTAGCATGAAATATGCATTTCAGAACTCATCCCAACATTAGCTAACCAATGCCCAAAATCATTCTTTTCAATCATCATTTTCTGCTAGATCGAGCATCTGTTAGTATAACAATATCTAGATAGTTAGCTCGCGCATCGGGTTTCTCGCCCCAAAGTTATGACTAATCAGCCCAAGAAAGCTACAACCAGACGTAAATCTACGGCATCAAAAAATGAAGATCCTCCAGTATATTTACTTTCCATGGAAGTAGAAGATCTCCTGTGCTTCAAGGAACGACAAACGTTAAATTTATCGAATAAAGATGGTCATCCCGCACAGTGGACAGTAATTTTAGGAAATAATGGAGTTGGGAAAACGACGCTATTACGTTGCTTAGCTGGTATGGAAATGAGACCAGAATCATATGAGCATTCAATTGCAATAGATGGAGTAGAAAAATTTAAACAAGTAGAAATAGACTTTGAGCCTATGCTTTGGCAGTCTTATAACTTTGAAGAAATCTGGGAAGAGATAGGAATTGCCATACATGAATCATATAGAGGTGCAACAATTCCTGCAATTAATGTTAGTTATGCTAGCAATATCACTCTTAATTCTTTTAAGATAGTTAAAAATCTTGAATTCCAAAAAGATTATGTTTCAGTTATTGTTGATTCTGAATGTGAAAAATCTAGAGGGGAATTCAAAGGTGCAATCTGCTATGGCTATGGAGCAACAAGGAAAATGGGAGGGACTTCTCTAAGCGATAGTAATAACTCTGACAATTCAGCTAGTCTTTTTTCTGATGATGCTTTACTTATTAATGCAGAAGAATGGTTACTAAAAACTGATTATGCGGTTAAATCATCTTCTTCTGGCAAAAGAAAAACTCATCTAAAAAAGCGACTTAAACAGATTGTCGAAATTCTAAAACAAATTTTGCCAGATATACAAGACATCCGTATTGAGATAGATGAATATCAAGATATTCCTACAGCAAAATTTTTAACACCTTTTGGATGGGTACGTTTATCTAGTTTAGGCTTAGGCTATCGCACGACAATCTCTTGGATGGTTGATCTAGCCGTAAGACTATTTGAGCGTTATCCTGATAGCGAAGATCCACTTGCCGAACCAGCAATTGTTTTGGTTGATGAGATTGACTTGCATATGCATCCAAAATGGCAAAGGGATATCATGCAATTTCTGACCGATCGCTTCCCAAATACGCAATTTATTGTTACCGCCCATAGTCCACTAGTAGTTCAAGCTGCACAGGATGCCAATATTGTTTTGTTAAGACGAGAAGGCGATCAAGTTAAAATAATCAATAATCCAGAAATTATCGACAATTGGCGAGTTGATCAAGTGCTGACCAGTGTTTTTGAAATGCCATCAGCAAGACCTGCGAAAATTGAGCCTTTACTACAACGCCGCAAAGAACTCCTCACCAAAGCAAAACTGACTGCAAGCGATCGCGCTGAATTAAAAGAATTAGAAGCACAAATCGGAACTTTGCCCACTGCTGAAACTTCCGAAGACATCAAAGCTATGGACATCATCCGTCGTGCTGCCAAATTATTAGACAAACCTGTGACGGAGGCAGTTGAGTGATTCGGATTCACAAACCCAAAACAGCACCTAAGAAACTAACCACAGACGGCAAACAAAAATGTAAATCTCATTGTGATGCATATTCTCTCAATCCATCCGCCTATGAAACCAACCAAGAAAAATTTAATTTTGCCAGTTCCATCTATGCCCATGAAAGCGTCAAAGAAGCCCTAATCAAAGCACAGCATCAGAAATGTTGCTTCTGCGAAAGGATCATTGGTAAAAATGGCGATGTAGAGCATTTTCGCCCTAAAGGAGCATATCGACAGGCACAAGGCGAACCCTTAAAGTATCCAGCTTACTACTGGTTAGCCTATCAATGGGAAAACCTTTATCTCTCCTGTTCATACTGCAATTCAAGACACAAGAAGAATCTATTTCCTCTACAAGACCCCAATAAACGGGCAACCAATCATAACCAACGGATTACCAAAGAAATCCCCTTATTTATCGATTGTGGGAAAGAGAATCCTGAAGAATTTATCGGTTTTCGGGCTGAGTATGCCTATGCAATTGACGGAAATAAAAGGGGACAAATTACGATTGATTATTTAGATCTTAACTCGGAAGATCTAGTTGAATCTAGGCGACAGAAGCTGAATGATTTACGTGAACTAAACAAAATTTTAGTTTCAGCTATTGAAAATCCCCATAATCAAAAACTACAAGAGCTAGCCGATGAAATAAAAGTCCATCTAGAGTCATCTCTTGCAGATAGTGCATTGTTTGCGGCGGCGGCTCGTTGTGCAATTAATGCGAAATTTCAGGAATCAGATCTAATTTAAGCCTCTAATGCAATAAAAAAGCTAAGATGTTAGACTCTAAGTAAAATTTTTGTAACTCTTGTAATCAATAAAGGTCACGACATCAAGTTATGGATGCAGTTGCAGTAAAGCCCAGCGAAAGCAAACCTAGTGATATTAAACCTAGTGATATCCTGCGGCAAGCCGATACCGAAAAACTAGCGCGGATTCGCCACACTTGCTCCCATGTGATGGCAATGGCAGTCCAGAAGTTATATCCCGATGCGAAGGTGACGATCGGTCCTGCAACTGAAAATGGCTTTTATTACGACTTCGATCGCAAAGAGCCTTTTGCTCCTAGTGACTTAAAAGCGATCGCTAAGGAAATGAAACGGATCATCAAGTGGAATCAACCCCTTGTGCGTCAGGAATTGCCTCGTCCTGAGATGCTAGCGGAAATCGAAAAACTCAATGAGCCTTACAAAATTGAGTTGCTAGCTGCGATTCCCGAAGGGCAAAATATTAGCCGCTATTTCATCGGTGATCCAGAGAAATTTGAAAAGCAACCTTGGTGGGACTTGTGCGCGGGTCCTCACCTCGAAAGTACTGGCGATATTCATCCCGATGCTTTTGCACTCGAAAGCATTGCAGGTGCATATTGGCGTGGAGATGAAAAGAATCCGATGCTGCAACGGATCTACGGCACGGCATGGGAAAACCCTGAGCAACTTCAGGCTTACCATGCCATGCTCGAAGAAGCAAAACGTCGCGATCACCGCACCATCGGTAAAGATTTGCAACTATTCAGCATTCAAGAAGATGCTGGTGGTGGTTTGGTGTTCTGGCATCCTAAAGGCGCGATTATCCGTAACACCATCGAAACCTTCTGGAAAGAGACCCATGCTCAGAATGGCTATGAGGCGGTAACTACGCCCCATATGGCAAACTTGGATTTATGGAAAATCTCAGGACATAACGACTTCTATCGCGAAAGTATGTTTCAGCCGATGGAAGTGGAACATCAGGTTTATCAGCTAAAGCCGATGAACTGTCCTTTCCATGTGCTGATTTACAAAGATACGCTCCATTCCTATAAAGAGTTCCCCATTCGCTACGCCGAGCTTGGAACGGTCTATCGTTACGAGCGCTCTGGAACGATGCACGGATTGATGCGCGTGCGCGGCTTTACCCAAGATGATGCTCACATTTTCTGCACCGAAGAACAAATTGAATCGGAAATCCTCGGTGTTCTCAATCTTGCGGAATTGATTCTCTCCACCTTTGGTTTTGAGAACTATGAGATCAATCTTTCCACCCGTCCTGAAAAATATGTCGGTTCCGATGCAATCTGGGAAAAATCTACGGAAGCTCTCAAACAAGCGCTCAATCATAAGGGTTGGAACTATGTCGTTGATGAAGGTGGCGGCGCATTTTACGGTCCAAAAATTGATATCAAGATCGAAGATGCGATCGGTCGCCGTTGGCAATGTTCAACGATTCAGCTAGATTTCAATTTGCCCGATCGCTTCAAGATGGAGTATGTCGGTGAAGATGGTGTGCGCCATCAACCAATCATGATTCACCGTGCTTTGTTTGGTTCCGTTGAGCGCTTCATAGGTGTCTTGATTGAGAACTATGCAGGGGATTTCCCCCTCTGGTTAGCACCTGTCCAAGCTAAGCTCATTGCCGTCTCCGACAGTCAAATGGCATATGCTGAGGAAGTTGCAACCAAGATGAAAGCCGCAGGTTTGCGTGTCCAGCTAGACTATAGCGGCGATCGCATGGCTAAGCAAATCCGTAAAGCCGAACTGGAGAAAGTGCCTGTAATGGCAGTGATCGGTGCAAAGGAAGTTGAAGCAGGAACCTTGAGTATCCGTAGCCGTAAAAATGGTGAGCTTGGTGCAATCTCTGTCAATGAAGCCATTAGCAAGATGAAATCTGCCATTAGCGATCGTACTTGGTTCTAGGTTTTACCCCTCCCTAGCCCTCAAGAAAAAATCTTTACCTCCCCCTTTCAAGGGGGGACAGAGGGGGGGAAATCTGGATCAAAATTCTCAAAAAGGGGCTTATGCCCCTTTTTCAATATTCAAAAACTTGAACTTCTAACATAATGACGAAACCTTTATTGATTGTTGGTAGTGATACGGGTGTGGGTAAGACTGTGTTAACCGCAGCCCTAGCCGCCTATTGGTTAACCTATCGCGATCGCAATTTTTCCCAGAATACCCCCAGTACATCCCTCGGAATTTATAAGCCTTTGCAATCGGGAGAAGGCGATCGCGAATTTTATAATCAAACTTTTTCCCTATCGCAAACCCTTGCGGAGATTACACCCCTATATTTTGAGACTCCCATTGCCCCTGCGATCGCTGCTTATAAGGAAGGGAAAGCGATCGATTTAGGACTAATTTGGCAACAGTTCCAGAAATTGCAACAGCAAAAGGAATGTTTGCTAGTGGAAGCAATGGGTGGATTAGGTTCGCCAATTACTGATGAGTATATTGTGGCGGATTTGGCGCGAGATTGGCATCTGGATGCGATCTTAGTTGTGCCTGTGCGATTGGGTGCAATTTCTCAAGCGATCGCAAATGTTGCTCTAGCAACTTTGCAGAAGGTGAAGTTGCGCGGAATTGTTCTGAGTTGCTCACAAACCTACACAGAGGAAGAAATCGAGCAACTTGCGCCACCCCAGATGATTTCCCGACTGACTTCAGTTCCTGTATTGGGGATACTGCCCTATATTGAGAATCTCAGCGATATTTCCCAACTTGCCCATGCTGCTTCCGATTTAGATATAGAAAGAATTCTAATTTAGTGCTTATGTGAACCTCGCGAAGCGAGGTTCACATTTAGTAAGGGTATCCTGTGGCGATGACCTGCACTAATGATATAAATGAAGCTATGTATGATCGCCTTACCTCAATCGCCTTTCTCAAAGAAATTTCAGCCGATCGCCAAGGCTTTGATCGGGCTGAAATCGTGGCGACTTTAGGCGATCGCATCATTACCCTAGGGCGCGATCCTAATTGTGACATCGCGATCAATATCAATCTTTATGGAGCAGTTTCCCGTCGCCATGCGGAGATTCGCCCCATAGCTAATAAAAATTTTCAGGGTTGGGAAATTTGCGATCTCGATAGCGCCAATGGCACATTTATCAACGATCGCCGCCTATATGGCTGTTACGCTCTGCAACATGGCGATCGCATCCAGTTAACCAAAGATGGTCCCCAATTTATCTTTGAGCTAGAGTCTAGCCCTGATACCACGGTGGGTACAGACTATAGTCGTCGTCCGCGATCGCAAATTACGAGCATTACGCTGACAAAACTATTGCCAATTTTCTCAACAGGGAACGATCTATGGAAAAAAGCCTATCTCCTTCCGGGGATGGCAACGGTCGGATTTGTGGTGATGATGTTTGCTTTTTTGGGGCAGCCGCAATTATTTAATCTCACAATTTCTGTCTATATCAGCCTCGCCGCCTATTATTTTGTCTATCAACTTTGCGGCAAGAATAAGCCTTGGTGGATAATTTTAGGCGCAGCGATATTTACCGCAATAATTCTCAGAAGCCCCATTTTAAATCTGTTTCTCTGGTTCTTCTATAAAGTCCTCCCCGGAACTGCGCCGACGGGACAGGTGAGTTTTGTCAGTGTTTTGATTTCCATGTTTTTTGGGGCAGGGATGATGGAGGAATTGCTCAAGGCATTACCTGTGTTTTCGCTCTGGTTTATGGGTTTGCGATTGGGCAAGAAATGGCGATCACGTATTGGTATTAGCGAACCTTTGGATGGCATCTTAATTGGCGCAGCTTCCGCAGTTGGCTTTACCTTAACCGAAACTCTCGGTTTATATGTTCCCAGTATTGTCCAGAGTGTAGCGAATCAAGCGCTTAGCCCTGAGATTGCCGAACTGACGGGTTTACAGCTATTAATTCCCCGCGTGCTTGGTTCCGTAGCAGGACATATGGCATATAGCGGCTATTTCGGCTATTTCATCGGTTTAAGCGTAATGAAACCTTCGCTCCGTTGGCAAATTCTCACAATTGGATATCTCAGTTCCGCTTTGCTTCATGCCCTATGGAATACCAGTGCCTTAGTCAGTTTTTGGCTATTGGCGATCGTCGGCGGTGTTTCCTATGCCTTTCTCGTTGCGGCGATCCTCAAAGCCCATAGTTTTTCTTCTAGAGTTTAAAAATAGGCTTCGACTGCGCTCAGCCAACTTGCTTGATGTGAGGTTGTGCTATAGTTTCACTTATATTTGCGATAGTCACTATTATCCTTACAATATCGTGATTGCTCAAGAATCAACGAAACCTATAGAAATAGATCAGCCCAAAACGGAAGCTCAACACTTTGTTTTTCCGAATAGATACTCATGGAAAGAATTTAAGACACTTTCGGCTTTAATCGGTGATTCACGTAATATCCATCTCAACTATCTTGATGGTACTATCGAGATTATGACCACATCTGCTGCCCATGAAATCATCGTGCATTTACTCTCGATGTTGTTGGGAATTTACTTTGCAGAAATGGATATCGATTTTATTCCTACGGGTAGCGCTACGTTGGAATCAGAAGCTAAAGGCGCAAGTGTAGAGCCAGATTTGTCTTTTTGCTTTGGTAATAAAGTGAGCGATCGCGATTTGGCAATTGAAGTGATTTTTACCAGTGGTAATGTCGCCAAATTAGAGCGTTACCGTCGCTTTAACACCAAGGAAGTATGGTTTTGGGAAGATGGCAAATTTTCTCTCTATCGGTTACGTGACAATGGCTATGAGGCGATTGCCCAAAGTGAATGTTTACCCCAGCTTGATTTGGAATTACTTGCCCGTTGTTTACTGATGGCAGAACCAAAATCAGCACTCAAAGCATTTCGGCAAGGGCTATAGTCGATATTGGCGATAAACATCACTGGCGGCGCGATGTAGAAGAGAATGTCGATAAACTAGCGATCGCATATCTTCGCAGTAACCACCACCAATCACACAGGCAACAGGGAAACCTTGGGACACACAGGTACTTAAAACCTGCATATCGCGCCGATAGAGTCCCGAATCCGTAAGTGCTAATTTGCCTAAGCGATCGCCTATATGTGGATCTACTCCTGCATCATAGAGAACCAGATCAGGCTGAATTTCACTCAGTAAATCGGGTAAATGATTGGCAAGGGTGCGTAAATAAGCATCATCTTCCATCCCTTCAGGTAAGGGAACATCGCGATCGCTAATTTGTTTAACGGAAGGGAAGTTAATCTGGCAATGCATAGAAAAAGTGAATACATTCGGCTCATCCTGAAAAATGAGCGCCGTGCCATCACCTTGATGCACATCCAAATCGACAATTAATATCTTTTTGACTAGCCCCTCATTGAGCAATACTCGCGAAGCGATCGCCAGATCATTAAAGATACAAAAGCCTGAACCATAATTCGCAAATGCGTGATGAGTTCCCCCTGCGGTGTTGCAGGCTAAACCATGAGCTAATGCTAATCTGGCAGTTAATAATGTGCCACCAACAGCAATCCTCGTCCGATAGGCAAGTTCATAACTCCAAGGTAAACCGATACGGCGTTGGGCTTTGTGGTCGAGTGTGCCTTGCCAGTATGCCTCGACATATTGGCGATCGTGGACTGAGGCGATGATTTCTAAATCTGGTAATTCTGGTCGAAAAAAGTGCTCGGGTCGGGCGACTCCATCAGCAATGAGCATCTCGTAAAGCAAGCGAAATTTCTCCATCGGGAAGCGATGGGTATTAGCGATCGGTGCGACGTAGTTGGGATGATAGACAAAAGGTAAATCCATTGATTTTGTATTTATTTGGTCTCTAGAATCCCTATCAAACTGCTTACTCCAGCAATTACCGATCAAACAAACCAAGAAGAATTTTGAAAGCGTTGCAAAGCAACGCTTTCAAAATTCTTCTTGGTTTAGGTTTGAGAACAAAGCACTGTAAATCGGCAAGGGCTGCACTCGATATCCGCGATCACTATAAACGCTATAAAATATTGCTGCAAGTAGATATTTTATTTCCTATGGCAATCAAACGGCGGCAGTTATTGATATTAGGTGGATTAGCAATTGGTGGTGGCGTTGGTGGTGCGGCAGTTTCAGGAATCTTGAGTCGTAAACCTGAAGCGATCACCCCCGCAGATCCTAAAGCAACTACAGCCAATAATCCTAAACCCGCCAAATCAACTGTAGCGCGATCGCCAAATCCTGCACCTAAAGGACTATATGCCCCTGCGCGAGGCGATGTGCGAATCGTCCTGATTAGCGATCTTAATAGTGCCTATGGCTCTACTGACTATATTGATCAGGTCAAACAGGCGATCGTCTTTGTGCCAGCTTGGGAACCAGACTTAGTATTATGTGGCGGCGATATGGTGGCAGGGCAAGACAATAGTCTCAAACCTTCGGAAATAGAAGCTATGTGGCAAGGCTTTGATAAACATATTGCTGCGCCAATTCGTAAAGCGAAACTTCCCTTTGGATTTACGATTGGGAATCATGACGCATCGGGTTCATCCTTTGGAGGGAAGTCAACCTTTGAGAACGATCGCAATGCTGTGCTTAAATATTGGCAAGATCCCAAGCATGATGCGAATTTGAACTTTGTCGATCGCGCAGGATTTCCCTTCTACTATACATTTACCCAAAATGATATTTTCTTTTTAACTTGGGATGCCTCCACCTCAGAGATTCCATCGGATCAGTTGAAATGGGCAGAAAAAAGTCTCGCGAGTGAAGCTGCTCAAAAAGCGAAGTTACGCATTGCGATCGGGCATTTACCCCTCTATGCGGTTGCTAAGGGACGTGAGACACCAGGTAATTATCTAGATGATGCCGATCGCTTAAGAGCTTTGTTTGAGAAATACAACGTTCACACCTACATTAGTGGACATGATCACGCCTATTATCCTGCCCATAAAGGGAAATTGGAGCTTCTGAATGCAGGTGTTTTAGGCGATGGACCTCGCCGCCTTTTGAGTGGTGACATTACCCCAAATCGGACTGTTTCCGTCATCGATATTAAGCTAGAAACTGCGGAAACGATCTATACAACCTACGATATGGATACGCTCAAGGTTATCGATCAGAGTACTTTACCTCGCTACATTGATGCGCCTAACGGTCGCATTACCCGCCGTGATATCAAGATCTAACAAAATAAGCACTTCGTGCTTATTTTGTTAAAAAAGGGAACCTTGTATATTGTTGTTTCCGAAAGTGCAACCAGATGAACTCTCTATTATTTGAGTGATATCGTAAAGACAGTAGAAATGAAAATATCAAAAAATAAAAGAGAGTTAATCCTATGCGTCACTTAACTACATTCGTTCTTAGTCTTGCCTTTTGCGTTCCCTCGATCGCAATCATTGCCCCTTCCGCAAAAGCCCAAGAAAATTCGGCAAGCATTCAAGCCATTAAAAATGAGCGCGTTATCACTGTCACAGGTCGAGGTGAAAGATCCGTCAAAACCACCAAAGCGAGAATTCAACTAGGAGTAACTGCCGAGGGTAAAACCGCGATCGCTGTTCAAGAGGAAATTGGTCGTCAAGCAAATAGCATTGTTTCGCGCCTACAACAACTAGGCGTAGAGAAGCTCCAAACTACGAGCATTCAACTTAATCCTAAATATGTCTATGAAAACAATCGCCAACGTCAAGATGGATTTACGGGACAAACTACAGTCAGCTTTGTCGTAGACATTGATAAAGCAGGTTCTACCCTTGATGCGGCGGTTAACTCAGGTGCAAATCAAATTGAGCAAATCACCTTTATCGCTACGGATGCGGAGTTAAATGCTGCCAAGCAACTAGCACTTCAGGATGCGGTGAAAGATGCTCAAACTCAGTCCAATACGGTTTTGGGTGCTTTAGGTTTTACAGCCAAAACTATCAAGACAATTAATGTTGGTGAATCAGCGATCGCTTATCCAGTTGCACAATCACGTTTACAAGCATTTGCAAAGGATGCTAATTCCGTACCGATTTTAGGTGGTGAGCAGAAAGTTGATGCTTCTGTCACTTTGCAAATCACCTACTAAGTAGCTAAAAAACTATGACGCACGCTGCGCGTACGCCATAGTTTTTCACTGATGCTTAATGCTGATGTTTCCCCTAACTATCTATAAACCAAATAAGGAAAGACGGAGCAAGGCTCCACCTTTCCTTATTGAGCTTTTCTCAGCTAAATAACTATTGTTTTTTAGGACAAAATCAATAAATATTTTGTAGGAATCAAGATGCAAATTTTTCAGAGTAAGCAATGGAATTGAAGTTGACAAATATACCTGTAGCATTAAGTGATTTTGGCGCATATTTAAAAGCTAGCGGTAGAAAATTTCAATGGATTGCCCCCAAGAGAGATACCAAATTTCGGACGATCGCATGGTCAAGTGGCACGATCTTACTTTTGCGTGTGCTACTACCAAACCGCAAGTATGCAATAGCTAGAATCTATTGTGCCAATTCAGAAATCTTAAAAAAGACTCGCCAACATTTACTAAATGGCGATCGCCTCTCGGTAAAACTCGGCTTTCAATTAACGCGATCAATGTGGTGTACGATTCCTCAAGTTTAAAATTTGAGAAGTCCTACTCTTTTCCCAGTCAAGAAACAGCGGTGCGGGGCTTCGCCCCGCACCGCTGTTTCTTGGTTTTATATGTCTATTTCTTCGGTGGGAAGGGAGTATTTGGTTAGACTTTACAAATTATCGACTTGGTTTTAGTGAGAGCGCAAAGCGCTATAAACTAAATAACAATAAGCAAGCAATAAATTGCTGCATCCTGAGTCAACACTGGTATATGAGAAAGCTACTAAAGGGTTTACATAAGTTTCAATCGTCCTACTTCCCTGCCAACCAAGAAATTTTTGAACAACTCGCCGAAGGACAAAAACCGCGAGTATTGTTTATTACTTGCTCCGATTCGCGGATCGTGCCACATCTAATTACCCAGTCAGGTGTCGGTGAGCTATTTGTAATCCGCAATGCAGGAAACTTAGTACCGCCCTTTGGTGCTGCCAATGGTGGCGAAGGTGCAGCGATCGAATATGCCATTCATGCCCTCGGTATTGAGCAGGTCATTATCTGTGGACATTCTAACTGTGGCGCGATGAAGGGTTTATTGAAGCTGGAAAAACTCAGAACTGAGATGCCTCTAGTCTATGAATGGCTACAACATGCTGAGTCAACCCGTCGCCTAATTCAAGAAAACTACGCTGATACCAAGGGTGAGGAATTGCTGGCTATTACAATGGCGGAGAATGTAGTTACACAGATTGAGAATCTGAAAACTTATCCTGTTATTCGCTCAAAGTTGCATCAAAACAAGATGGCAATTTATGGCTGGATCTATGACATTGAAACAGGAGAAGTGCTTGCCTATAATCCTGAAACCGATGATTTTGAAGTGCCACAAACTCTGCTAGCTAATTCTAGTAGTGACAACAATGGACATTTTGTGCATACCGATGCGCCGCCAATTCCATCGGCATACCAAAAGACTGCACCTCAAACACCAACCAACAACCCGGGTGATTTACCCTCATGGATGCCTCGCGAACAAGCCGATCGCATCTATCGTGGTTCCGCCAGATAAATTAAAAGCAGTGCTAAGCACTGCTTTTAATTTATGCCATTCAACACAGCATCTAATAAGTTGGGAAAACGCGCATCTAAATCTTCGCGACGGAGGGAATTGTAATGCTGGGTTCCTTCTAGGCGTGTATACATAATTCCCATATCGCGCAATACCTTGAAATGATGGGACTGCGTAGATTTGCTCATTTCCAAACAGAATTCTCCGCAGGTAATCTCTTCCTGTGTTGCTAGCATTTTCACAATTTGGAGGCGTGTGGGATCGCTGAGGGCATAGAACACTCCAGTGAGAGAAATATTTTCGCGATCGGGATGTTGATATTGACGCATCACAGACAACTTTAAACAAATCTATCCAAATCATTTTGATAACGAACTAAGCTTGGTGCAGTGCATCATGCTTAGTATCTCAAAAGAAATAAATTTTAGAAAGGATACCATTACATTATTGCATAAAGTTTTATTGTTCGCCTATAATCGAACATCAGAAATCCAAACCTTCTTACATAACAATTAAACCCATGAGCGCACCTCTTCTCTCTTCAGTTAAGCTAGGTCGTTATACATTGCCTAATCGGATCGTGATGGCTCCCTTAACGCGCAATCGGGCTGCTGCTGGTAACGTGCCGACAGCATTAAACGCATTACATTACGAACAGCGTGCTTCAGCAGGATTATTAATTACTGAAGCTACACAGATTTCTCCCGAAGGCTTAGGCTATCCCAATACCCCCGGCATTCATTCTCCTGAGCAGGTTGCAGGTTGGAAACTAGTCACGGATGCGGTCCATGCCAAGGGCGGCAAAATCTTCTTACAACTTTGGCACGTAGGTAGAATCTCGCATCCAGATTTACAGCCCGATGGCAAATTGCCCGTTGCACCATCAGCGATCGCCCCAGAAGGTGAAGCCGCTACCTATACGGGGATGAAGCCCTTTGTCACACCTCGCGCTTTGGAACTAGAGGAAATTCCCCAAATCATCGAGCAATATCGCATTGGTGCAAAGAATGCTCTAGAAGCAGGATTTGATGGTGTAGAGATTCACAGTGCTAATGGCTATCTCCTCGATCAATTCTTGCAAGACAACACCAATCTTCGTACCGATATCTATGGCGGCTCAGTAGAGAATCGCACTCGTCTATTATTGGAAGTCACCGAGGCAGTAGTAGATGTATGGGGTAGCGATCGCGTTGGGGTGAGAATCTCTCCTAGTGGCACATTCAACAGTATGTATGATTCCAATCGTGCCGCGATCTTTGGCTATGCTGTGAAGAAACTAAATCGCTTTAATCTTGCCTATTTGCATTTGGTCGCACCCAGAGTCGAAGGGTTTGGCTCTGCTGAAGATCAACCCGATCTCGGTGCAGAGTTCTTCAGACCTATTTATAACGGCACGATTATTACCGCAGGTGGTTATAGCTTTGAAACTGGTAATCAAGCGATCGCCTCAGATTCTGCCGATCTCGTTGCCTTTGGTCGTCTCTACATCGCTAATCCCGATCTCGTAGAACGTTTCGCAGCAAATGCGCCATTGAATAAGCCAGATCGCAATACCTTCTACGGTGGTGATGAAAAAGGCTATACCGACTATCCCACTTGGCAAGGCTAATATCCATAAAGGGGCTTAAGCCCCTTTATGGATGCACCAACCAAGCTCTTTGAATTGGATGCACGATCGCTTGCACTAATGGCGAAAGTCGGGCTATATCCTGCAAGCCCTGTTCCGTTTGAATATTAATGCCTTGGCGATAAATGCTATAGCCCTTAGTCCTCGATACACGGATACCACAATAGTATTTTGGCTCTAGTCCCTGAGCTTGCAATTTTGCGTACCAAATATCCAGTTGTTCCTGTTGCTGAATGTCATCGAGGTGTGAGATTTCAGTGGCGTGGAATAGCTCGCGATCTAGAAAGCGTCGGCATAAATCCGCGAGAATTGCATCCTCACTATCGAGCCAGCGATGGATGTGATAGGCAAAAACTATATCATCGGAGGCAAGATATTCCTCACAGGTAAGAGTTTGCGGATCTTGGGTGAGCCAAGCGGTAATGGTGCGATCGGCAAATATTTGATTTGGAGAAAGATTTGCAGAAATTAAGGCTTTGGCTCTATGAAAAATCTTTTCTAAAACAAATCTGGCGGCTAAGTTTTTCGCATGGTTATAAACCTGTAAATACATAAAATAGCGCACCGTTAAATAATGCTCGATCGCCACGATTCCCTTGCGACCAATCACTAAATTTTGGGAAATCGGATCAAACCTTAGTGCTAACAAAATGCGATCTAAATCTAACTGTCCATACTTTGCTCCCGTGAAATAACTATCACGCTCTAAATAATCAAGGCGATCGCAATCAATTTGACTAGAAATTAATTGATAAATAAATGGGACTGGATATTTTTTCGTAAATACTTTTGCTAAATCATTTATTAAATTCGGGGAGAACCTGTCGAGAACCTCGGCAATTTTGCCAAACTTAATTAATCGCAAAGTCCAGATTTCATGGTTACTCCCAAAAACTTCTTCAGACGCATGACTATAAGCCCCATGTCCGAGATCGTGCAGCAGGGCAGCCACTAAAACCACGGTGCGATGGATTTCCAGATAAGGATATTTGATCACGATCGTCTCAAAAGCGCGACGAGTTAACGCCATGACTCCCAAAGAATGCGTAAACCTCGACCCCTCTGCCCCATGAAAGGTAAAGTAGGCAATATCTAATTGATGAATGCGTCTTAAGCGTTGAAACTCAGGTGTATCAATTAGTTGAATCAATAACGCCTCAGTGCGATCGCTACCATTCAGCGTAATCGCTCCATGAATTGGGTCATGATAAGTACGAGACTTGCCTAAAAGCATAGTATTCATAGCTTTTTGCTAGGTTTTAATTAGCTTTTAATCAGTTAAGGTTGTGATACAAATCACATCGCATCGGTTACAGCTATCATAAGTTAGGGACATGCAAGAAAATAAGGAATCAATTTTTTGTGGCGCGGCGAAGCCGCGCCACAAAAAATTTGGTTCTTTATTAAATCGCAGAACCCTTAATAGACAGATTTAAGCTTTTTGACAATATTTCTACAAATATTTATTAAGCTAAAAATAGGACAAAATCTTACCATTCAATGGGCTGAGTGGTTGTTATTTTTCTATCATTAAAAAGTAGAAATCCTCGGAACATATAGTTGCTACTAAAGCTTATTTGTACAGGCATAGGTAGTATGAAAGGCGTAATAAATTACGGTAGTTTTGTTTCCATCGCACAGTTAACCGATATCCATCTATTTGCGGATATTAATCGTTCTTTAGTGGGTATTAAAACTGAATTCTCTTTTCAAGAAGTTCTCAAACAAATAAAAAGAACTTTACCTCAGATTGATTTACTCTTATTAACAGGCGACCTCACCCAAGATGGCAGCATCGAATCCTATGAACGATTGCGTCAATCTCTAGATGATTTCGGAGTTCATGCTTACTGCTTAGCAGGGAATCATGATGACATCCCACTAATGAAAGCCCATTTACCCAGTGAATATGTGCATCTTAGCCATTCTCTAGATGTTGGTAAATGGAGAATTTTGCTACTTAGTTCTGTTGTCGTTGATGCCGTACATGGATACCTCTCAGGTGAGGAATTATCATATCTAGAGAATAGTCTCAATACCTACCCTGATCGTCCTACCATCATTGCCTTTCATCACCCTGCTGTCCCTCTCGGTTCGCAATGGATCGATGGTATTTGTTTAGAAAATCAAGATGAGTTTTGGGCAATATGCGATCGCCATCCTCAGATCGAAATAGTTTTAAATGGTCATGCCCATCAAGCCTTTGATCAAATCTATGAAACTCCTCATAATTCCGTTCGCTGCCTCGTAACTCCATCGACATGTATTCAGTTTGAACCTCAAAATGATAAGTTCCAAATTGATAGTCAGCCCCCTGGATTTCGGCACTTGTGCCTTTATCCTAATAGCACAATGGAAACGGAAGTGCATCGCCTCAAAGTAGGTAGTTTCCATCCTGATCTCGCAGCAGTAGGCTATTAAAAATGATAGGATAAAAAACCGCTTAGCGATTTTTATCCCCACCTTTAGAGCAAATGCCACCGCAGATCCCGCCCCAGATTCCACCGCAGATCGTTGTCATCAAAATTGGTACTTCTAGTCTTAGTCATCCTGAATCAGGGGATCTCCAGCTAGCGACGATCGCCAAACTCGTAGAAGCGATCGTGCATTTGCGGCGAGAAGGTCATAGTGTCGTTTTAGTCTCTTCGGGTGCAGTGGGGATTGGCTGCGGCAGACTAGGACTGAAGCAACGTCCGCGCAAAATCTCAAAAAAACAAGCGGTTGCAGCCGTTGGTCAAGGTCGTTTGATCAGGATTTATGATGACTTTTTTGGTTCGCTTCAACAACCTGTAGCTCAAGTTTTATTAACACGTGGCAATCTCATCCAACGTCAGCATTACATGAATGTTCATGCTACCTTCCATGAGTTGCTAGAACTAGGCGTTGTGCCAATTGTGAATGAGAATGATACGGTCGCTGTCGATGAATTGAAGTTTGGCGATAATGACACGCTTTCAGCTCTCGTCGCCAGTTTAATCGAAGCAGATTGGCTATTTCTTTTAACCGATGTCGATCGCCTTTATTCCGACGATCCACGACAAAATCCCGATGCTCAGCCCATTGAGTTTGTGGAATATGAGCAGCTTCAGGGACTCCGCGAAGCGATCGGCGAAAAGCAAGCCTTAGGTGCTCAAGGTGGTGGTACACAATGGGGAACTGGTGGTATGACTACCAAACTCGATGCGGCGAGAATTGCTTCGGCAGCAGGAGTGCGTACAGTGATTACGCGAGGAGCTTTCCCCGATCGCATTGCGGCGATTCTCAATGGTGAGAACTTCGGGACACAGTTTGCCGCTCAACCGAAAACTGTCAATGCCCGTAAACGCTGGATTGCCTATGGGATGGTTCCCTTAGGGAAACTCTTTCTCGATGATGGAGCTGTAAATGCAGTGATCAATAAAGGGCGATCGCTCTTACCTGCGGGAATTACGCAAGTGGAAGGGAAATTTGAGGCAAATGAATCAGTGAGTCTATGCGATCACGATGGTAAAGAAATCGCCAGAGGCATCTCAAATTACAGTAGCAGTGATATTGTTCGCATCCTCGGTTCCCAATCGGAAGACATTCCCAAATTGCTAGGCTTTGATGGCGAAGAGACAGTAATTCATCGCGATAATTTGGTGAGCTTGTAAAATTCGAGCCGAATTACTTTAAAAATGCAGCGATTTTATCTGCTTCTTGAAGACCGCGCTTAATGCAATCACCAAGCGAAACACCACCAATAAAATTTGCACTGACATACAAACCTTGTGATTTTTGCAATTCGGCTTCTATCGTCGCCAGACGATCTAAATGTCCAATTTCATACTGAGGAATTGCCTTGTCCCACACATGCACCGCGATCGCTTTAGGTTCAGCTTTCGTATCAGGACGCAGAATCGTTTTCTTGAGATCTTGATGCACCGTTTGAACGATCTCAGCTTCTGAGAGTTTTGCCAATTGAGGATCGAGAGTGCCGCCAATAAAGTTAAGTAGTAATTGCCAACCTTCAGGAGCACGTCCTGCAAATAGACTAGATGACCAGATTGTACCGAGGGTTCTTACGCCTTGCGTGCGCGGAATCAAGTTGCCGAATCCCTTCATGTCATAGGCAAATTCGCTTTTGGGATAGGCAAGTACGACACAGGCAACGGTTGGATAGAAAATCTCGCTCAGGGCTTGGCTCGCCGCAGGTAAGTAGTCTTGCAATAACTTAGCGCTCACATAGGCAGGAGTGGTCAGAACCACCGATCGCGAAGTGATTGTTTCTGCACCCGTAGGCGTATCAAACTGAGAAATGTAGATTTCGCCTTGCTTTTCTAGCGATCGCAAAGTCCATTGTTGTTTGACAGCCGTACCTTGATCTCTAAGTTTGGTAGCGATCGCTTCGGGCAGCATTTTAATACCTTGGCGGAAAGAACCCAGTTCGCCCGACTTCACCTTGGGAATATTAGGATCGTTCAGCTTTTGGGCTTTGCGTTCTTTTGCCGTCAGGATTGCCCCTGAGAGCAAACCTCCATAGCCATTTTCTAGACGGAAAATTTTAGAAAATGCGGCTCTAGCACTGAGGCGTTTAGGATCACCCGCATAGACTCCAGAGATAAAAGGCGCAACTAATCGCTCAACAGCTTGCTTACCTAGTAGGCGCGAAAAGAATTGATCAACGGATTCTTCACCACTCATTGCAGGACGCGCAAAACCTAATGCACCTAGGGCTAGACGGATTTTGCCGCCCCAAGTCAAGATTTTGGAGGCGATCGCTGTTGGAGGACTCATCGGCAAAGCATTTAACTTGCCATTGAGAAATACAAATCTTGGTAATTTACCGTCGGCAAGCACCAGTTCATCCTTGAGACCCACCTGTACGGCTAGACGTAATAACTCTGGTGCTGGTTGAAAGCTATTGGGTCCCTCTTCCCAGAGATAGCCTTCATCATTACGATTACTGGTAATTGCACCACCCACGCGATCTTGAGCTTCTGCCACTAATACACGGTAATTTTTGGCGATCGCTAGTTCATGGGCGATCGCTAAACCAGAAATTCCTGCACCAACGACAAGAACATCTAAGGGTTGATTAACTTCGGTGGGTTGAGCAGAAGTCATAGCGGGGGAGTTTTAAGTCAATTGAGCAACTCTCAGTCTAATACACTAAGCTCTTCTTGTTGAGGCTTATAGATTGGTATAAGTTCTAAAAGTTTGGATATCTAAATAGCAGTTCGCTAAATAAGGGGGATAAAGCACCCTTATTTAGCAAGCCTAAACTGAGTGATGAAATAAGGCATTCAAATAGACTTTAGCGGTGCTGCGATAGCTATGGGATGCACCACCAAGGCGATCGCTACCACCATTTTGCAATAGGAACAAAGACAAAGCAGCAGCAAATACGCGATCCTGATCCCAATCGGGGTGGGATTCTAGATAATTTTTGAGGGTTTCGTGCAGTTCTTCAGGAATTTCGGCAAGGATGCTGACAGTTGTATTCATGCTGAAACCTCAACTTTTAAACAAGTTTGATAGGAATGCCGCAACCATTTTTCAGAGGTCGGGACTTAATTGTGCGTTCAACTAGCAGATCTTGTCAACGTAACGAAAAGAGCAATACTAGTGATAAATAAACGAATCAAATTTAAAAGAATGAGCATTTTAGACCATTTTTCTTTACCTTTCTTCATATGGCTCAGGTTTCAAAAAGTTTTCCCAAGTGATGTCATCCGCCTATTAATGAATCCTTAACCAGTAAGGCAAAGACATCACCATCGATAAAATCACCTGTGGAAAACTCCCCGATATCTGTGGAAAAAGCCTCGATATCTGTGGAAAACTCTGTGGAAAACTTTTGATTTAGTAATTTTAAAATTATTTAAAATTATTTTTTTTTAATATTTGTAGGGCTTTTACATGAATATAACGACATAGTTTTAAACGACATTTTCTGGCTATTCCTGTACTATTGCAGCCAATTTTCAGGTACAACAATCAGGGTTGTGCCTTCTCTGCGTAAAACAATTACTTTTTGTTGAGCAGCGATCTCAATTCGGGGATCATCACATCTAGCTTTCCATGAAACTCCCTCATGGCGCACTCGTCCCGTTACCCCTGCGGGAATTGCCGTAATGGTGATCCCCTCACGCGCTTCTTGCAGTTGATGGGAATCTCTGGGAATAAATCGTCGTGAAACCATGACCAAAAGCCCTGAGATCAGCATCCAAGCTAATACTTGCAGGGCAGGCAAGGAAATAATTAAGGCGATCGCGGCGACACATAAAGCGGCAATCCCCATCGCGCCCGCAATCAAAAAAGTTGGCAAAGGCACTAGCAACTCGATCGCGCATAGTGCCATCCCAATAATTAGCCAAACTTGACTAGGTGGTAAGTTCATTGATCGCTTGAGCTATCAAAATTAGAACCCTCTGTTAAGGAGCTAGCTCCAGATTTAGTTGTTTTACTAATGGTTGTACTGGGGGTAGGGCTATTAATTTTGACCTTCTCTTTGTCCAAAGACTTTTCGCGCCTTTCGCGATCATCGGTAGCAGGCTTAATCACTTTACTGCGCGCAACTTCGACATTAGTTGGTAATTTCTCGGTCGCAGTTTCACTAGGACGCGAATTGCTGGCTGTCGGTAAGTTATCAAGATTAGGAGCCGTAGATAATAAACCTCCTAAACCATTAATCAAATTACGAATATTGCTCCGCAGCTTGGGATCTCCCGTTAGTTCATCCAAATCCGCCGTAATCTTCTTGGCATTAGCAAAGGTTGCCCGCGCTGAATCTAGGGTTTCTCGCAGGGAGGCAATGGTTGCAGGATCGCTCAATTCTCCTGTGACCTTCCGTAGGTTTGCCGATGTTTCCGCCGCATTGTCTGCGAGTTTTTGCAAATTAGCGATCAGTTTACCGTCATTGAGGAGGGGTTTCGCACTAGCCAAGAGCGATCGTGCCTCTCGCGAAGCTGCCGCAATCCCATCTAGAGTTTGCGCTAATTTCTCGCGATTGACCTCGATTAAATCTTGAGCACTATTGGCAACACTGCCCACCTTATTCGCCGCACCACTAATCGCATCAGCCGTATCGCCAAACTTCACGATCTGGTTTTCAAACGTACCGACTACGCGGTTAGCCGAATCAGTCAATTTTTGGATACTTTTTGCGGTCGCTTTTGCCGAAATTAAAGTGTCATTGAGATTGTCGATCAGACTTTGGTCATTGATTTTACGGAGGGTGGCGCTCATATCCTTGAGAAGCGCCGTAAAGCTCACGCCCCTTGAGCCTTCAATTTGTCCGCCTTGGCAAATGATCAGATCATTGTTGCAGTCCTTGGCTAAGGGATTAAGGTTTGGCTCAAGTGTCACCTTATCCTTAGGTGGAAAAATATCAATATTGGTATTTCCCAAAAAACCACTCTGGTTAGTCTCGGCTACGGACTGTTTCGGGATAATTAATTTGGAGTTTTCAACGCTTACCAGTACATCAACGCCTTCAGCTTGAGCAGTTAAGGATGCGACCCTTCCGATTTCGACACCACGAAACCTCACTACGGAGCCAGTATTTAACCCACTAGCATCAGGCAATTTAATCGTAAATGTAAACTTAGAACTATTTAGTTGCAGCCCGCGCAACCATAACAATGCACCGCCAAGAGCAACTACTCCACCGATGATAAATAAGCCAAGCGCACCGTCGCGTAATGTTTTTCGCTGCACAAGCCTTATACCTCCTTAGTCAAAAGTTGAATTGGTCCTTCAGTACTGCCACTAAAGAATTGTCTAACATACGGGTTATCTGCCGTATCAATTGTACTCACGTTTCCTGCATAGCGTACCGATCCGCGATATAAAACCATCAGGCGATCGGCGGTACGACGGATCGTACTGTCTTGGTGTGTCACCACAATGTAACTATCACATACCTGTTGCTCCCTGAGCGATCGCATCAAGTCCTCGATAATTGTCGAAGCCACAGGATCAAGTCCTGCGGTCGGTTCATCGTAGAGCAGTACTTTTTTCGCTTGATTCTTGGCAGTGGGATCGTCCATAATCGCACGGGCAAAACTCACCCGTTTTCGCATCCCTCCCGATAGTTGGCTCGGATAGCGATCGCTAATATTTTCTAGTCCCACCAAAGCTAATTTTTGTTCAACCAGTCGATAAATTTCACGGCGGGATAATCGTGAATGCTCAAATAAGGAAAAGCCTACATTTTCAGCCACCGTCAGCGAGTCAAATAACGCTGCATTCTGAAATACCATGCCAATGTTGAGACCATAGTTACCTTCTTGAATATCTTCCTCAGACTCAACAAGGTTGCCATTGATATAAACTTCACCAGCATCGGCAGTCAGCAATCCACAAATTACCCGCAAAATTGTTGATTTACCTGTACCAGAAGGACCAATAATGGCGATCGCTTCTCCAGAATGTACAGCCAGATCAACACCGTTAAGGACAGGGTTTTGCCCAAAGCTCTTATGAATCCCACGCAGTTCTAGCAAGGGTGTAACCACATTGCTACTGTTTTTGGTCAGAGATCTAACTGGCTCCATCGGTATTTATTGCTGATTAAGAAAGATAGCTCTACAAAAAACTAACATTTTTTCAGAAACATTTCCTAAAAAAGCCAAAAAGAAAAGGACGCAAAGCGTCCTTTTCTTTGTTGAAGTACAGAGACAATTGTTTGTAGTACGGCTTTGCCGTAACACAAACAATTGTCTCTGTATCAAATTGCAAAATTCTAACCAAATCTACCGCTAATGTACTCTTCGGTAGCGACTTGCTTGGGACTGCTAAAAATTACGGAAGTGCGATCGATTTCCACCAATTTACCAGTACGCTTACCAGTTTCGCTGAGTTCAGTATTAAAGAACGCAGTCATATCTGCCGATCGCGAAGCTTGTTGCATATTGTGAGTCACAATTACCAGTGTATACTTCTGCTTTAGCTCTTGCATCAATTCTTCAATGCGAAGGGTTGAGATTGGATCAAGAGCCGAGCAAGGCTCATCCATTAAGATTACCTGTGGCTCGACGGCGATTGCTCTAGCAATACATAGCCGTTGTTGCTGTCCACCAGAAAGAGCTAAACCACTTTCATTTAGTTTGTCCTTTACCTCATCCCAAATCGCGGCTGATCGCAAAGATTTTTCAACCAAATCAGCCATATCGTTTTTAGAACCCTTAAATCCATTAATTCGAGGGCCAAAGGCAATATTTTCATAGATAGACTTTGGGAAAGGATTAGGACGTTGGAATACCATCCCAATATGACGACGAACTGCTACGGGATCGATTTTAGGATCGTAAAGGTTATGTCCATTAAAGGTAATTTTCCCCCTAACTTTTGCCCCCTCGATTAAATCATTGAGACGATTAAAACATCTCAGGATTGTACTCTTACCACATCCCGAAGGTCCAATAAATGCGGTAATTTGATTTTTGGCGATTTCTAAGTTAACACCCGCTACTGCTGGTGAGTTGGAGCTATAGAAAACATTAACGTCTTCAACCTTTAAAACTGCCTGATTGTCGGAAATGCTGTTGCTTAAGTTCATTGTAAAAAACCAAATTCGTTAGATTTATCTTTCATCAAATACTCTGAATTACTTTGCCCGACTGCGTAGAAAGATTGCGATCAAATTCATACCTAAAACCAAAACCAAAAGCACTACAATCCCAGCCGAAGCTAGTATCTGAAATTCTGCCTTAGGATCACCCACCCATTCATAGATTTGGTAAGGCAGCACTGAGAAGAAGTTATCGTTTGACCACAATGTATCAGTAAATACATCTCCTATCTTACCACTGAACAAAGCTCCAAAGTTGATGGGGGAAGCTTTGGGATCGAATAGAACCGTACCAGCACCAAGAACAACAATCGGTGCAGTCTCACCGATACCTCTAGAAGTAGAGATAATCACCGCAGTCAAAATGCCTGGTAATGCCGCAGGTAAAACATGATGGCGAATCGTCTGCCACTTAGTTGCGCCCACTCCGTAGGAAGCTTGCCGTATTGATTGAGGCACTGCCCTAATAGCCTCTCTGGAAATCACGATTACGGGCGGTAAAATTAGTAAGGTAATCGTTAGAATACCTGTAACCAATACTGCTCGACCGCTATACAAGCCACGAACAAATAGACCTAATCCCAATAGTCCATAGATAATTGAGGGAATACCAGCTAAGTTATAAATATTCAACTCGATTAACTCGGTGAACCAATTTTTCTTAGCATACTCTTCTAAATAAATTGCTGAGCAAACGCCAAGGGGAATTACTAAGAGCAATACATAGGAAAGCATCGCAATAGATCCCAAAATCGCAGCCCTATACCCAGACTCTGAAGGTCGGCGCGATGGGTATAGCTGAAACAATTCCGTATTGAGACGACTAGAACCGTCATTAACTACATTGAAGATTAATACGGCGAGGACAAGTAAACCAAGTAAAGTTGCAAAGATACAAAATCCTGCAAAAATTTTGCCCCATAGCTGTCTAGATTCTAACTTTGGGTCAAATTTCGATTCGCCTGATTGTCCATCAAATGTATCTAATATGTCTGAACCGTTACTCATAGGTTTCTTGGAAACGTTTGCTAATTTGCTTACTGATAATATTTAGAAGGAGCGTAATCAGAAATAGGGTCATGCCAACCGCAAAAAGGGCTTCGTATTCCACACTCCCAACTCGTGAGTCACCCTTGGCAACTTGAGCGATATATGCGGTCATCGTACCAACTGTTTGCCTAGGATCGAGGGTCAAGATCGGTCTTTGTCCTGCCGCGATCGCGACAATCATCGTTTCCCCAACTGCACGGGATATGCCCAGAATGATCGCCGCACAAATACCTGATAAGGCGGCAGGCAGCACAACATTTGTCGATACTTCCTTTTTAGTTGATCCAAGTCCATAGGCGGCTTCCCGTAGGGATCTAGGAACCGCGATCATTGCATCAGTACTAATTGAAGCGATTGTCGGGATAATCATTACCCCCATAATCAAACCCGCACTGAGAGCGTTGAAACCTTGAAGTCCGGGAATAATTTTGTTTAACAGTGGCGTAATAAATGTAAGGGCAAAGTAGCCATAGACTACTGTTGGTACACCTGCAAGTAGCTCAATCACTGGGCGCAAAAATTTCCCTAACTTGGGGGTCGCGTATTCCGACAAGTAAATGGCTGTAGCCAGCCCTAGAGGGGTTGCGACAATCATGGCGATCAGCGCCACCATCATTGTGCCGTTAACAGTCGGCCATACACAAAAACTTTTTTCGGCAAATTGAGGTGTCCAGCTACAGCTATAACTCCCATTTTCTAGGGTCTTACCAAATAAAAATTCGGTGATACTTGCCTTACTAAAAAAGCTGATGGTTTCTGAGGCAAGTACATAAACAATCGCTAGAGTTGTTAGTACAGAAATAAAAGCGCAAAAAAGCAATGCATAGCCAATTGCATTTTCACGAATATTGCGATCGGATCTTTGATAGATATCTAATGAATCTGGTTCAGGACTATTCACAGAATTTGACATTTAAAGTTTCCTAACCATACAAATAAACAATTAAAGCCCCCCTCGTCTAGTTGTGTATTCTAAGTTAGAGATAAGGATTGCTAATCACCAACTTAGAATTTAGAGAGAAGGGCTAATTTATCTAAAAGACTACTTCAAGTCTTTAGCCAACAATTCAGCTACAGAAACCCCAGCAGGAGCATCCATAAAGGTTGAACCTACAGCAGCTTTGGTGAAGCGCTCTTTTACCTTGGTTAGAGCATCACCGGGAAGGGGAACGTAACCTACTTCCTTGACGAGCTTTTCATCCTTGTTCAAGTAAAACTCAATGAAAGCCTTAACTTCAGGACGTGCGATCGCTTTCTTGCTGACATAGATAAACAGTGGACGAGACAGTGGAGCATATTTGCCAGAGTTAATATTTTCAGCAGTTGGAGATACACAACCCTTACCACCATCAACTTCAACAGCATTTAGCTTCTTAGCGTTTTCTTCATAGTAAGAAACTCCAAAGAATCCAATCGCACCCTTGCCGCCTTGAACACCTTTAACGATGATGTTGTCATCTTCACTAGGCTGGTAGTCCTTACGAATCACTTTTGACTTACCATTAATAGCTTCGGTAAAGTAGTCAAAGGTTCCAGAGTCAGCACCAGCGCCAAAGAGGGCAATTGTTTCTTTGGGGAAATCAGGACGAATTTGATCCCAAGAGGTGATCTTGCCTTCTGCGTCAGGTTCCCACATCTTCTTAAGCTCGGCAACTGTCAAACACTTTGCCCAAGTATTTTCTTTGTTGACAACTACAGTCAATCCGTCAACAGCAATAGGTAGTTCGATAAACTCTACGCCAGCCTTTTGACAATCTTCAGCTTCTTTCTTCTTAATTGGACGAGATGCATTAGAAATGTCGGTATCTCCAGAACAGAATTTCTTAAATCCGCCACCAGTACCGCTTGTACCGACAGGAACTTTAACACCAGGATTTGATTTTGCAAAGTCTTCGGCAACTGCTTTGCTGATCGGTGCAACTGTGCTAGAACCATCAACGGTGATGTTGCCAGATAGGTTGGAAGGAGCTTTAGCTGGTTCCTTAGCTGGTTCCTTAGCCGCCGTTGTGGTGGTTGCTGCGGGGCTAGTTGCACTAGGAGTACTAGGTTTGGTGTCGCTTCCGCTACAGGATGCAAGTGTTGCGGCTAGTGTAACGCCTGCTACAAAAGTTGCGACACTACGATTGATATTCTTTTTGGACATCATAGAAATCTTACTGCGATTATATCTGTTACGGTTGACTGGGCATTTAAATCTAGACAAATTTGATACTAAACTGCATCCGTCAACCAAAGGTTAAGGACTGTTAAAGTTGAGGTTAAGTTTAGTGAGCTAAAAAGTTTCGCGTTAAGATTTGGTTGCAAAATAAGATTTTTTTCTTAAATACTTGTCTTGCATTATTTAAGCATCTTAAAATAATGTCAGTTCGGGTTAAGCTAGCTAGGCATAATTAAAAAATAGAGCCAAAAACTGTAGCGCACGCTGCGCGCTACAGTTTTTGGGATTTCATATTTAATTGCGCCCAACTACTTATTTGCACGTAAAGCACATAATAAACACATAAATAGGGGAGTATGTCTTAATGCAAATGGCTTATATAGCAATGTGAATTCAAGCAGGTAGTGACAATGAATTGCCACTACCTGCGTTCTTAAAGATTGGCTAAATTGAAATGAAAAGTATCGTACATTTTCCTATGGCTTGATCACTAGCCATTGAGTGACTGGTCGCATTGGTTTCCAACCTAAAAAAGAACTGATCGCTTCGGCACGACTGATCGAGATCTGCGTAAACGTGCCACCATATTCTTGTTGCCATTGAAATAATTTCTGCTCCCCCTCAAGGGTGACAACGTTAGCAACTAAGCGCCCCTGCGATCGCAAATTTTCCCAGCAAGTCTCGAATAAATCAGGAACAGTTGCACCACCACCGATAAAGATCGCGTCAGGTGTGGGTAAACCCTGCAAAACTTCGGGAGCTTTACCCTCAATAATTTTGAGATTGGGCGTACCAAGAGCGATCGCATTTTCAGCGATGAAATGGGTGCGGGACTTTTCGATGGCGATTGCTTGACAACGGGGATGACTTCGCATCCATTCAATGCCAATCGAACCGCAACCCGCCCCGACATCCCAAAGTAATTCGCCAGCATTGGGGGCAAGGGTAGATAGGGTAATTGCTCTGACCTCGCGTTTAGTTAGCTGTCCATCATGACAAAAAGCATCATCGGGAAGTCCTACCATCCGCGATAGAATTTTTGCTTCAAGATTGGGAATACATTCCACAGCGATCGCATTGAGGTCGGCAAATTCAGGAAAGTTTTGAAATTGATTAGCGACATTAGAAATAATGCGTTCTTTCGTGCCGTTGAGATGTTCTAAGACTGTAATTTTGCTATTACTGAAATGGCGATCGCAGAGCATATTTGCCACAATCTGCGGTGTTTCTTTTCCCGAACTTAGGATTAGCAGTTTAGCATTTGGATAGATATAGGACTGTAAAAGCGAAGATGGACGACCGCATAGGCTCAGGGTTTCCACTTCATTCAATGACCAACCTAATCGCGCACAAATCAAACTAAAAGTAGAAGGTGAGGGAATAATCGCTATTTCCTCAATGGGAATTCTCTTTAATAAAGTTGTTCCAATCCCAAACCAAAGGGGATCGCCACTGGCTAAAATACATACCGATTTACCCCGTAAATTAATGATTTGCTGAATGGTTGACTCAATCGGCGATGCCCAAACTATGCGCGATCGCCGATCTTCTGGAAATTCTGGCAACATCGCTAAATGGCGATCGCCACCTACTAATATCTCGGCATGATCAATTAGCGATCGGGCGGCTGGGCTTAGTCCCCCTAAACCATCCTCACCGATACCAATAATCTTTAGCCATTTTTCACTGGTCATCGACACAATTTATAAATCTATTAAGTATTTTTTCGCAAGGCAGTCAAATTATTGTAAAGTCAAAGACTGTTCTAGTTTTAACGGGGAACAGCCGTTAACAGATGTAATTGTTTCTATGACTTGATTCTAAGCTTCTTAGCCCAAAATTATTCTCAAAGATACAAAATTGCAAATGGGGAAAGTTTGGTGAAAGTCCAACGCTGTACCGCAACTGTAAAGGATGCCTCAGTAATATCGTTTTCCGAAGGAAAATGATATTACTATTCCCAAAGTCAGGATGCCCGCTAGAACTAGTTTAATTTGTCCATATCTGCGAGTTACAGAGTATGAATTTGTCTAAAATTTTCGCTTCGGTTCAATCTAAAGCATTAGCGATCGCTTTTGCTTTTAGCTTTTTGGTATTTGCTAGCCCCGCATCGGCACACCACGCGATGGGGGGCAAAACACCAAGCAACTTTTTTGAAGGCTTCCTATCAGGCTTGGCGCACCCTGTGATTGGTGTCGATCACCTTGCTTTCATTGTGGTCGTTGGTTTGTTTGCCGCACTTAAGCCTCAAGGTATTTTTATTCCCCTATCCTTTGTTTTGTCGGCAATGCTCGGCACGGGAATACATTTGTTAGGTGTCTCGCTTCCAGTGGTTGAACTGATTGTTTCAGGCTCGATTTTGCTATTTGGAATTTTGTTGGCAGCTAAGAATAGCCCCAACCTATTAGTCATGGTTGCTCTGTCGGCAGTAGCTGGACTATTTCATGGTTATGCTTACGGTGAAGCAATTTTTGGCGCACAAACTACGGCTTTAGTGGCTTATTTAGTGGGCTTTACCACAATTCAGTTAGTGATTTCCAGTGCTGCTTTCTTTGTTGGGCAGAAAGTCCTCCAAGGTGATTTTTCTCAAGTATCGCCTAGCCTCAAGTCAGCAGGTTTAGTAATTTGCGGAATCGGTGCAGCATTTTTTGCATCAAATCTTTCTTCTTTGATTCTCCCAGTGCCTAAGGGTTAAATCATTTTTCAAAGGTAGGGGCAATTCATGAATTGCCCCTACCTTTGAAATTTTTGCAATATGGGCTTTTAAAGTTTTTTAGAGAGAATTATGGCAGCGAAAATACCTGTAACTGTGATTACTGGTTTTTTGGGTAGTGGTAAAACTACCCTCATTCGAGAGCAGTTACAAAATAACCAAGGTCGGCGCATTGCTGTACTGGTGAATGAATTTGGCGAGATCGGCATAGATGGCGATTTGCTGCGTTCTTGTCGCGTTTGCGATGAAGATGGCACAGAGGTTACGCCCAATATTGTGGAATTGACCAATGGCTGTCTTTGCTGCACGGTGCAAGAGGAATTTTTGCCAACGATGCAGGAGTTGCTAAAAAGGCGCGATCGCATTGATTGCATTCTCATCGAAACCTCTGGCTTAGCATTGCCCAAACCCTTAATCCAAGCCTTCCGTTGGCAAGAAATTCGCAATGGGGCGACGGTTGACGGTGTGATTGCAGTAGTCGATTGTGAAGCAGTGGCTAGCGGCAAATTGGTAGGCGATTTGGACGTGCTCAATGCTCAGCGTCAAGAAGATCCCAATCTCGATCATGAAACTCCCATTGAAGAGCTATTTGAAGATCAGTTAGCCTGTGCGGATCTGGTTTTATTGACTAAAACGGATTTGGTGGATGTTGAAGCTCAAAACAAAGTCCATTCATGGCTTAAGCAGGAATTGCGCGATGGCGTTAAGGTGATTGCTTGCGATGAAGGCAAAATTAGCTCGGAGATTCTCTTAGGCTTTAATGAGGCGGTTGAGGATAATTTAGATTCGCGTCCAAGCCATCACGACCATGAAGAAGAACATGAGCATGATGATGATATTAATTCGATTAATATCGTGACCGATCGCGCCTTTGAGCCGACGCAGTTATTAACATCGCTAAAACAAGCGATCGCCGATCAAGAGATCTATCGGATTAAGGGCTTTGTCAATGTCCCGAACAAGCCAATGCGAATGGTGCTACAAGGCGTAGGCGATCGCCTCGAAACATCTTATGATCGCCTATGGTCTAGTGATGAACCTCGCCAAACTCGGTTGGTATTTATCGGTCAAGGTCTAGAGCGATCGCAAATTGAAGCGGCGCTAAGTTTATAAAAATTTTGCAGGCACGTTGCGCCTGCAAAATAAGTTATTTTTGGAATTTTCTCAATTGCAATCTACTACAGCTATTTGTCCCAGTCTCTTTAATGCCACCACTGCTCAAGATGGCATTCTTTCGCGTATCCGTTTACCTGCGGGATTAATTACCTCTACTCAATGTGAAGTTCTCGTACAGGTTGTCAATCAATTTGGTAATGGTGAAATCCAAATTACCAATCGCGCAAATCTGCAAATCCGCACTAGTCGAGCTTTGCCTGAAGAAGTGCTGCTAGATTTTCAAGACTATGGACTTGCATCTAGTGCTGAAAGTACTGATGGTTTGCGGAATATGATGGCTAGTCCCAGTGCGGGGATCGATACCCATGCCAAAATAAATATAATTCCATTGGTTAAAGCATGGAATTTCTATCTATTACAGCATCCTGAATTAGCGATTCTTTCTAATAAATTTAGCATTTGTTTTGATGGCGGCGAAGCGATTAGAGTAAGCGATCGCCCCAATGATATTTGTTTGGTAGCTGTTGAAATTAATGGCGAGATTTATTTTGATTTGCATTTAGGCTTAGGCGATCGCGGCGATTCGCCAGCACTAGTTGGTGTTTTAATCCCTCACAACCAAGTCTTGGAAGTTCTTGCGGCGCTAGCAGAAGTTTATCGACAATATACCCAGCAACAGCTAGAGCAGAAAATCCATTTGCGATCGCGTCCACCTAGATTGAGAGATTTGCTTCATGATTGGGGCGTGAAAAAGTATTTAGAGCTAGTTGCAGAGAAACTAGGTTACACATTAAAACCCTCACCCCTAGCCCCTCTCCCATTAAGGGAGAGGGGAACAAGAGCGTTTGAGGTTTATGAGCATTTAGGAATTCATGCACAAAAGCAATCGGGACTTTTCTATATTGGTGTTGTCATTCCATTAGGAAGATTAACTTCCCGTCAATTACAAGGATTAGCAAAGCTTGCTAAACAATATGGTGGTGGGGCTTTGCGATTAACACCTTGGCAAAATTTATTGATTACGGATATTGCGGAAGCTGATCTTGAGCAGGTAACGCAAGAGATTTTGAACTTGGGATTGTATATTTCAGCTCATCATCCCTATGCCGCGATCGCAGCTTGTTCTGGCTATAAAGGATGCAAGTCAGCCTTTACGGATACACAAGCTGATGCCAAAGCGATCGCCTCCCACCTAGAGAAATGTATTCAACTGGATTATCCAATTAATTTGCATGTTTCAGGATGCGATAAATCTTGCGCTCAGCATCATGTAAGCGATATTGCGATTGTAGGACAAGCCTCTGCAACTTACAAAGTTTATGTTGGTGATGGCGAAATTAATTTCGGAAGAGAACTCTATGCAGAATATGCGGCTGATGAGCTACCGCAACTAATGGAACGGTTGATCAATATCTATCAAAACCAACGCCAGAATCCTGATCAGAGTTTTCGTGAATTTGTGAATCAGTGTAATTTGCAAGAATTAAGGGAAGTGATCAGCCATGCTTGATTACATTCGTGATGGTAATGAAATCTATCGTAAATCCTTTGCTACAATTCGCTCTGAGGCAAATCTATCAATCTTGCCACAGGATTTAGAAGTGGTGGCGGTGCGCCTCATTCATTCCTGTGGGATGACCGATATTGTTAACGATCTCGCCTATTCTGAAGATGTGGTTAAAATCAGTAGAGAAGCATTGAAAAATGGCGCAAATATTCTCTGTGACGCACAAATGGTGGCTAATGGAGTTACTCGTAAGCGTTTACCAGCGAATAATGCGGTAATTTGCACTCTCAATGAACCTGAAGTTCCCGACCTTGCCAAACAAATTGGTAATACGCGATCGGCAGCAGCGATGGAACTTTGGCGATCGCATATTGAAGGATCGATTATAGCGATCGGTAATGCGCCTACAGCACTATTTCGACTCTTAGAATTGCTTGATGACGGTTTTCCGAAGCCAGCCGTTATACTAGGATTCCCCGTTGGTTTTGTCGGTGCGATCGAGTCAAAAGCAGCTTTAGCGGAAAATAGTCGTGGTGTCCCCTTTTTGACCATTCACGGTCGGCGTGGGGGAAGTGCGATGTGCGCCGCCGCCTTGAATGCTTTAGCTATGGAGAATGAGCTATGAAACCCGTTGAACCAGTTGAGAATGAAGTCAAAAAAGGAAATTTATATGGGCTAGGCATTGGACCTGGCGATCCAGAGCTATTGACCATTAAGGCACATCGCATCTTAACCTCAGTTCCCGTAATCGCCTATCCGACGATGGAAAGCGGCAAGGTTTTTGCGAGGGCGATCGTTGCTGACTTTATCCGTCCTGATCAGATCGAAGTACCGATGCCTCTTCCCTTTAGCGTAGAAAGATCTTCACAACCTTATTACGATATCGGCGCTGAGAAAATCGCCGAACATTTAGAAGCTGGGCGCGATGTTGCTGTGCTGTGCGAAGGCGAGCCAATGCTTTACGGCTCATTTATGTATATTTTTAATCGTCTTTCTAAGCGCTTTCATACCGAAGTCATCCCCGGCATATCTTCCACCTTTGCCAGTGCTGCCATGCTCGGTGCGCCTCTCACTTTTCGCAATGACGTATTGAGCATTATGCCTGCGACTTTGGAAGCAGAGACTTTACGCGATCGCCTAGCGGTTGCTGATGCGGCTGTAATTATTAAACTTGGCAGACATTTTGCAAAAATCAAAACGATTTTGCAAGAATTAAATCTCTTTGAAAGGGCTTTGTATATCGAACGGGCAACTTTGCCCAATCAAGTAATTAAGCCAATCGCTGAAGTTGATCCCGATAACGTTCCCTATTGGGCAATCGTGATGATTCCCAGCCAAACTAATCCTCAATAAAAAAGTGGTCGCTAAGCGACCACTTTTTTAGACTTTGACTTCAGGAAATACTAATGGCTCATTGAGCGTTTGACTCATGTTGCCAATAATCGCCTGTAAGTAGACTCGTAATTGCTGGAATTTAGTCACATTTGGCTGATAGGTTCCATCGGTCTCTAGCTCAAACAACCGACCTGCGAATAGATCACTGCTAAGGGTTGGATCTTCTAAGACGGCTCCATGTTCAGGCTCTTGCCAAGGGAAAATTCCTTCTGGCAAATCACCTTGCAAAATACTGAGGATGCGATCGCGACAAGCCTTAATATTGACACCCCGCATTTGTAACTGCTTCAGCAATTGGTTAGGATTGACAGATTGGGTGAGGTTGAGGCGGCAAATCTCTTGCAATAGGAAATAATCGGAATATTGCTGGCGTGCCACATCATGTAAGTTTGCATATAGGGGAGCAACTGCTAAACCATTGGCGACAACCGATGCACCCAAGGGATCGATCTTGGCATTAGGCAGTTTTTGGGCTAACCAACGGGACAGCAATGGAATATTCATAGTATTGCCAAGGAGCAGCACTTGGCGCACATCTTCTCCTAAAATACCCGCATTGCTAATAATGGCATTAAGTTCACGATTAATGCGTTGGATAAATGGTTGCAAAATCAAGTTTTCCACTTCACGGCGTAACACCACAATCGGCTGCCCCAGCAAATCCTCATTCCAACTATCAACACTAATGTCTTGCCCAAAGGTGACCTTAAGGCGATCGGCTAATTCCAACATCTGTTGACCAACATTAGAACCTAGTAAGTACTGTTGTAGGGGAATCCGTTGTTGTGGTGACTCTGTGGCGACTTCTGGCAAAGTGAGATGATCAAACTTGCAAAGATGACGATTGGGGTTAGTAATTAATTGCCAATGGGGATAGAACAACTGCACGATAATATCTTGGCTCAAGCTATTACCTGCATAGTCCAGACTGCGGATATGTAATTTTGAGCGATCGCTCGTTTTCCGATCCAGACTGCCTTTGATTAAACATAGACTGGTTGTGACTGCCCCTGCATCTATGAGGAGCGTAATTTCTTGGGAAGTTTTCTGCTCATGGATCAAAGCCAACACTGGAGCGATCGCTTGATCAACTGCCATTACCTGCTCTGGTTGTGCAACTAGTCCTGATTTGAGAATTGATTCGCGTATATTCAGTACATAGGTATCTGACCAACTCGCTGGATATCCAAATACCACACCACTGAGCTTTAATAAAATCAAGCCTAGATCAGGCAGTTTCGGATGATTGGCACGGGTTTGAATTTGTTCAATCAGATTTTTAAGTGCAGCGATCAACCAGCGCAAATTTGCCTGATGACTATCCGACCATTGAATAATTGGCTGCCAAGTACTAACTCCACGATAGGGTAATCCCAGTTTCAAGAACTGCTTAAAATGGGTGATTGCCACTTCCCCATTTTCTAAATCCGATATCTGGGATTTCTTAAGAAGCACCCGAATATCCTTAGTTATCGGATCATCCAGACTGTGATCTTCAGTCCAGACTAGCCGACAGGGAAGTTCATCAACATCATCTAAATACAAAGAATAAACCTTACCTGTATTAGCATTCAGTAAGCTAGTACGCAGTGCGGTACTACCAAAATCTATACCAATAACCCAAGTATCATCTAGGCTATATACTTCCTTCTCAGATGGAGGAGGTATGAGTGCGGCACTGCGAGATTCTACGACTAGTGAATCAATATCTAAAACATTGTCAAGACTGTCCGTAATCGGTGCGACTGATGATAGTCCAAGCTGCTCGCGGCGATCATCTAGCAAAGGCTCACGAAAATTAAAAGCATTTAAATCGTGGAGGAGATTGTCCCAATCATTTTCAACGACTTGATCTTGAGTATCCGCAAACTCATTGAGCAATAAGTCATCTGAGTCATCCTCAGCATCGCTGACTAAATCTTCTAAACTTGCTCCTGTAGATGATGTTGAGTCCCAATCAGGAGATAACGGAGATTCCTCTATCTCATTAGCAAATACATTGAGCTTACTATTTTCGAGGGATGCAAAAAACTCATCGGCGGATAGTTCTCCAACTTCAGGCTTACGGTCATAAGCGATCGGTTGAGTTAATTTTGCCTCCAAAGCCTCTAGAGCTGCACTCCACTCATCATCTTGGGTCACATTGCCAATCGGATCTTCTAAAACCGTTGCCATATCCTCAATCGGCGCAAAGTTAGTTTCCTCTGAAGAACCTGTGAGATCAGAGGTTTCTGTCCCCGCAAAACCTTGCAAAATTGTATCGAGTTCTTCAACAACCTCAATAGGCTCAGCAAAGTCGAAAGATCCTTGCATGGTAACAGCACCAACATCTATTTCAGCATACTCATCACGCTGCCACTCTTGCATGACTGTATCAATTTCATTTAGCTCTTGAATACGCGCATCATTTTTATTGGTAGGAGGCTGAGAGCCAGATGAGATATCTGAGCGCTCAAATTGATTAATAAAAACATGCTCTATCTCAGTATCAGGATCGAATCCAAATAAAAGCGTATCAAGTCTACTTTCATCTAATTTGTCTCTATTGCGATCAACAAATCCTTGAGAACTAGTGGAAACATCAGTTTCAGAATGAACATTACTAGATGATTCAGTTTGATTAGCCTGTCCAGTTGCTTGAAACAAGGCATCAATTTCATCATTGCTCTCAAATGGAGTCGGTGGGGCATACTTTGCAGCAGTTTCCGCAATTATGTCAGCAAAAATCGCATCCATATCTTCATCATTAGCAGAAGATTTTTCTCCTTGAGATTGGTCTTCTTCAGATGTCTGGGAAAATAGAGATTCAGGATCATCGAAAATTTCAGGAATTTCACTAGAGTCATTACTAAAAGGAGATGACTGCAATGCTGGATCAATAACTATTTCTGACTTCTCACTGAGTCGGTTAAATGGCAAATTATCTTGAGTATTGCCTAAGGCTTCAGCAGCAAATAAATCATCGGGATTATCAATGATGTCAGGAATTTCTGATACATCAGTTAACGACTGCTGTGTGGGTGATGATGATGCTTTAGCGGAGACATCAATAATTGTGGGATAAGCATGTGACTCGTCAGTCTGCCAGTTCGTTGCTGAATAGGGAGTATTCCGAATAAATTGATCTAGACTATTTGCAATATTGAGATCCGCACCTAAACCCGCATCAAGACGCTCTAGATCAGAACTCAATTCATTAACTAAGGAATCCTCCCATTCAGGAAATTCAACATTACTGACAGTTTTGTTAGTCAATAATATTAGGGATTCTTCTGAATCAGAGGCTTGATCACTAAAGGAATTATGAAAAAACTGATCAATTCCATTTTCTATACCATGATCTAGAATGTCATTTTCTGGCATCTCATGGGGGACACCTTGGCTATCTAGGGAATCAATAGCGCTATCATTTAGGATTGCTAAATCCGATATTGAGTTAGTAGGAATAGATGGCTGAGTTGGCGGCGGTTGCATTGGCAATTTTGCCATGTCGAGGGCATCATTCCCCAACCACGATAACAAATCCTGATCAGCAGAAACCTCAGCGATGTTTGTTGCTGAATTAGGACGATTGCTAGTTTCATCTAGCCATTGCAAAAGTTCAGCAGGTTCATCAATTGTTTGTCCTGCTTCACTGGCTAATGCGGAGGAAGTATTTAATGCTTGCAAATCAATTTCATCAATTTCTGTGCCTCTATTGCCTTGCTGATCAAAGGTTTCAACTAATTGGGTCTCAGCTTCTACATCAAAGTCGGGATTGAGATGAAGAGCATTAAGAGCACTTTGGTGATCGGAGATCGCACTCGTATCTAGGTCTAAATTTTCTATGTCACCTAGAGCTTCGGATAATGATTCAGAGGTTGTACTGACATCAGGAATCTCGAATAGAGTATCGGAGGGTGCACCTAAGACAACCTCTATTTCCGTAATTTCTGAGTCATCGTCATCAGAGCTATTAATGCTGCTATCATTGGCTATTTCATTTTCAGCAGAATCTTCTTGCTCCAACAGAGAATCTAATGCTTCTATATTGCTATCTTCATGATTAATATCTTCATGAACTACTTCATCTTGAGAAAGGACAATATCGAGAGGAGACACCTCAATAACTTGTGCTTCAACTGGCTCGACAATTGGCTCTCCAAATTCATTACCAGCTAACAAGGCATTGATAAGATTTTCGTCAGCAGGTTCAGCAGCAGTTTCTAGATATTGGGGTGGAATATCATCTGGTAATTCAGGCAATATGGTTTCTGGTGCAATCTGCTCAACTGGATTCTCTTTCTGTTGGCTAATCCGATCAACTAAGGCATTAATTAAAGCTTCTCCTTTTTGCTCTAGGGTCTCTATGTGACCGAGTTTCGCTTCGATTGAGTTTTGGTACTCTTGGATATCCTGCTCTAGCGATCGAAAAGTAGAGCTAAACATTTGATCTAGATGCAGTAAAAAACGATCTGTTTGCTCTTGCACCTTATCCGCAAATTCTTGCTCACGTTGGGAGTCAATATCTGGATTTGTAGCAGATGGTAAGCTACCTAAATTATCCTGTAGCGTCTCTTGCAGCGTTTGTGCTACGGTTTGGTTAACAGTTCCTGTAACAGTCTGCTGGACAGTATCAGTAATTTGATCGCGAATTTGATCCTGTAGGTAGGTCTTTACCGATCGCAAAGAATGGTCTAACGATTCCTGTTGTGAGGCTTGAAATTCTTGAAACTGTTGCATCCAAGCCGCACGATCAGATTCTAACTGCGAGATTTCAGCGCTTAACTTTTGCTTTTGTTGATTTAAGGTTATTAATTCCTGACTTATTTGAGATCGCTGTTGCGATTCGACCAGTTTATTTATGCTTGCCGAAATTTCACCCACCATGAGGGCACGTTCTACGGCAAAGGTTTGGCTAACAACTTGTTGCACAGATAGCTGAACTGACTCTTTGACCACCTGCTGCAATGTTTGTTGAATTGCTTGCTGGAGTGCGGCAATCATGCGATCGTTGACAAATGAATTGGATTCAGGTGTACCATTCGTCATTGTGCTAGTCTCCTGTATCAAGTCAGATTCAGCACCAAATGAGTTGCTAACTACTGGGCTGACTAATAGGGTTGGCAATGTTTCTAGTTTATCTGTTCTAGCCGATTGAGGGTTAGATGTGGGGCTATCAATATCTGTATGGCTTTTTTGCAAGCGCGTGACCAATGCTTGGCATTGTTTGTCTAAGTTCCCTAGCTGTGAGTCATCGGTTAGACCCTCAAGATGCGATCGCAATTGCTTTAGCTGCTCTCTTTGATGAATTGTATCTGGAGATGCTTTCCTAGATACTGATCCAACAGGGCGGCTCAGCAATGTATTAATTTCATCGATCAAACTACTAATCAGAACTTTTGACATAACGCCCCCTAGATGACCTCCATGACGACACAAATAAACAATGTTTAATAACAATGGAAAAGTGAAAGGCGAGTGAAAGAAATAAATTGGCAGTTAAATTTGCTCTCGAATGAGCTAAACTTTAAAGCCAAATTTGTTAGCAGACAATAGCACACATCTTTCCCAGTTTTTTGCTAATATCTTGGCGATTTTTCTATAAATTTTTTTGTGAGTTTCTGGCGAAGATAACTATGAAAAACAACTCGCATGTTTCTCCGATTTTTCCCGTGGTAAAGCACTTGCGTAGATTTACTAACTACTTGTTGGTCTCAGCGATCGCAACTTTATCAACGCTGGCGATCGCTAGCAGTGCTGTGGCTGAACGTCGTGAGGTCGATATTCGGATGCTCGTCAATCAAGATGAAGGTTTTGAGGTTATGACTCGTAAGGCTGAGACACTTGCGCGATCGGCGGCTCAACGCGCCTTTGATCGCGAAGTTCTAGTATCTGATGTATCTGTGAAAGTGACAGCCCAAAATCCATATCAAGATCAAGCCGCTATTATTTTGCAGCTGATTGTTTCCCGCAATGAGTGGTCAAGTCGTCCTGATCCCAAAGTATGGGCAACTTATTTCCCAATGGCAAAGACCCTAATTGGGATCAGATAATCAAATGAAAATAGGGGTAGTGCTATGCACCACCCCTAGAATTAAAAAGGGACGCTTTGCGTCCCTTTTTAGATTAGAACGAGAATACAGTTCTCAAAGTACCAACGAAAATGGTGCTTCCAGATACGTTATTAGGGTTAAAGACAAACTGAACATCAGGAGTAATACGAATATTGCTCGATACTGGGAAGTTGTAGAACAATTCCAAGTTAGTTTGAGTTGCATTGCCGATAGCGCTTGTGATCAATGGTTGACCAACAGCAATACCTGCCAAAGCGCCTTCTTTAAATAGATCTGGGAAAGCAAAACCAAACATCCAAGTTTGAGGACTCAAGCTTGTATCTGTAGAGGTAGCTCCACCAGTAAAGAGACCAGAAGTAAAGCTAGGGACAGTACTAATAGCAACACCACGATTGTCAATCGTACCGAAGCCATAGCGACCGAACAAAGCTGCACCTTTAGCAAACTTCCACTCAACGTTTACACCGCCACTGTTAATAGTTGCATTGTTTACTGCACCATTGGTGTAAAGCAGTTTGATCGCAAATGGCTTATCACCGTCAGCATTTTTAGGTGCAAACTCTAACTCAGCAGTTGCTTGGTAAGGATCTCCAAACAAACCACGATTGACACCCGTAGCTGCGGCTGGTTGGTTACCGTTACCAGCTAGGTAGAGACCGCGCAATGTGAAAGCACTCTTTGCAATATTCCAATCAAATGCAGCACCAGCACCACCATTTTGACCATTGATCAAAACATGGAGAGGGTTATTGATGAAGAATGTAGAGCTAAAGTCGTAAGCTTCATTATTGGCATAGGTGTTTACGTCAATGTGATCATATGCATGCATCACAGGACCAATAGATACACGGGCATCATTGCCAATATTGAAGTCATAGCGCAGTTTGGCGAGAGTGAAGGTTGAACCAGCAGTTAATCCTGCGTAGTCTTGACCATAGGTTCCAAAGCCAATGTTGCTGGAGTTATTAACACTGGAAGCATTCTGAATCGTAGAACCTGCACCAAATGCTGTTGGGATGCTAGTACCACCATTACCAACTTCTAGTCTTGTTAGTAACAAGTCGCTACCTGTAAAGCTGGTGTTGAGGTTGAGACGAACACGGCTAGTTACAAAAACATTAGTATTTGTTGGCGCAAGGGCATTACCACTTGCACCTGTTACCGCCATGATTGCTTCACCAGTCAGTTTGGTGGTGGTGGAGAACTGTTGAGCTTCAAGTTTGGTGACTTTGGCATCAAGAGCATCAACACGACCACGAAGGGTTGCTAGTTCAGCAGCAAACTCTTCTTGGAGCTTTTTCAAAGTGGCGAGGTCTTCTTTGCTAACCTTGTCAGCTAGACCTGCGGAAATAATTTCGTTGATTTTGTCTAAACAAGCATTCAAACCAGCTGCAAACTCGTAACGGCTAGTTGCTTGCTTACCACGGAAAGTGCGATCGGGATAGCCAGCGATACAACCGTAGCGCTCTACCAAGGATTGCAATGCGGTAAAAGCCCAATCAGTAGGCTTAACATCGCTGAGTTGAGATACAGAAGTTACATTCTGAGCAACTGGATCATTGCTCATAGTTTGGTTGATTTGCGAAACGGTAGTGGTTTCTGCAAAAGTTGGACTTGCGGCTACTGCGCCAATAACACTTAGCAAGCCAAGGCTACCAGCCAAATTCAAAGATACTTTTTTCATATTCCACTCCTCACGAGAGTAAATTTCGGTTTGATGCATTTCTGATATGTATGTATTCCGTCGGGATGACATATGAACTGACTTCTAATGAAACATTAGGTCAATCTATGGGAGTAGATTTATTCAAATTACTCTTTCATGACTACGGATACTGATAAGTTAGCTACATACATAAAATCATACATGTATCATAGCATACACGTATTTGATGTTCAGTCACCCAGTTAGGTCATTTCGCATCCTGAAATTCTTTTAAATTAACAGCTAAAATACTTTTTATAATTGTTTTATGTCTTCTATCGATCAGAACCTAAATTTACCCAATATCGCCCAGCAATTAGAGAGTGAAAATTCTCGCGATCGCCTTCGTGCCTTAGTGTCTCTACGCGATTTATCTCCTGAGGATGCTGTGCCTTTAATCTTAAAAGTGATTGATGACGATAACTTACAAATTCGTTCAATGGCAATATTTGCTTTAGGACTAAAACATACAGAAGATTGTTTTCCTGTGTTATCAAAAATTCTTGAAACAGAAGATGATTACGGGATTCGTGCTGACGCGGCAGGAGCCTTGGGTTATTTACAAGATAATCGTGCAGTTGAACCATTACTAAGAGCCTTCTATGAAGATACGGAATGGCTAGTGCGCTTTAGTGCGGCAGTCTCTTTAGGGAATTTAGGTGATGTACGTGCTTACGATGCCTTGATTCAAGCCTTGGATAGTGAAGAAACGATGTTACATCAGGCAGCAATCTCGGCTTTGGGAGAGGTTGGTGATTTGCGCTGTGTAGATAAGATCTTAAAATTTGCCCAGTCTGATGATTGGTTAACCAGACAACGTTTAGCTGAGGCTTTAGGACATCTCAAGTGCGATAAGAGTTTGTCAGCTTTAAACTATCTCGTTAAAGATCCCCATCCTCAAGTGGTAACAGCCGCAAGATATGCGCTTGATGCATATGAGACCAATACGTAATATCAGGATCAAGATAATGACAATAGTTTTAGCTGGTGATATTGGCGGGACTAAGACACTTTTACGTCTAGCAAAATCTGATGGGACAGAATGGCGATCGCTCTATGAACAGCGCTTTGCTAGCGCTAACTATGCCAGTTTCTCAGATGTTTTACGCGAATTTCTTACTCAGGCAAAGCAGCATTTAGGTGATCTGCCAACTTTGTCGGCGGCTTGTTTTGGGATTGCGGGACCAGTGCGCGATCGCCAATCGCAATTAACTAATTTAGGCTGGTCGTTTGATAGTGATTGCCTTGCTGAGGAATTTAATATTCCCAAGGTCAGCTTGATTAATGATTTTGTTGCGGTTGGTTATGGAGTTTTAGGGTTGCAGCCCCATGATTTGCATACTTTACAAGATGGGAATGTGGTAGAACGATCTCCAATTGGAGTCATTGGGGCAGGCACGGGATTAGGTGAGGCATATTTAGGATGGAATGGAGATCGCTATGAGGTCTATGCCACTGAGGGTGGACATACTGATTTTGCGCCGAGAAACGAGTTAGAAATTGAATTATTAAAACATCTACAAAAGCGTCACGAACGCGTATCTGTAGAACGGGTAGTCTCAGGAATGGGGATTGTGGCAATTTATCAATTTCTGCGCGATCGCCAAGCTGCACCTGAGTCTTCAGATATTGCCGAAAAGGTGCGTCAATGGGAATCGGGAGATGTGGAGTCAGGAGCCGCCGCCGCGATCGCTAATGCTGCTTTAGCAAATTGTGGAATCAATAGTGAAACTAATGTCGATCATCTCGCCACAAAGACAATGCAAATGTTTGTGGAAGCCTATGCTGCCGAGGTTGGGAATTTAGCTTTAAAGTTAATTCCGAATGGCGGCTTATACATCGCAGGAGGCATTGCTCCCAAAATCTTACCCTTACTTCAGGATGGCACATTTCTGCGGATACTCAAAAGTAAGGGCAGAGTTAGTCCTGTATTAGAGGATATTCCCATTCACATTGTGCTGAATCCTGAAGTGGGGCTAATTGGCGCAATGCTTTATGGAGCTAGCCTGTGAATATCCCAAGTTTGATCATCCTTATGGGTATATAAAAAGCGATCGTGCAAGCGGTTAGTGCATCCTTGCCAAAATTCAAAGCTATTCGGAACTACGCGATATCCTCCCCAGAAATCAGGCAAGGGAATTTCCCCATCCATAAATTTCTGTTTAATCTGTTCAAATTGCATCAGTAGAAGTTGTCGAGAAGAAATAATAGAGCTTTGTTGAGAAGTCCATGCTCCTAGCTGGCTACCGCGAGGACGAGAGCTAAAGTATTGTAAGGATTCGGTAGTGCTTACCTTCTCAGCAGTTCCTGTGATATGAACTTGACGCTGTAGCGGTAGCCAAGTAAACAGAATTGAAACCTTGTGATTATTCTCAATCTGTTTCGCCTTACGACTTTCATAGTTAGTAAAAAATACTAATCCCTTCTCATCAAAATATTTTAGTAATACTGTCCGCATAAATGGTTGACCATCGGCATTAACAGTTGATAGCGTCATGGCATTAGGTTCTAGCAACTCAGCATTACATGCCTGCTGAAACCATTTTTCAAACTGCTTAAAGGGATCATCATGTAGATCTTTGCGTCTTAGTTCCCCCTTTTTATAATCTTCTCTTAGCGCATGGATATCCATTTTCTAAACTCTATAGGAACGACTGATTTTAATCTCAGTATATATTGCTTTTCAAGTAAGAGAGGTACAACTGGTCGTCTTTTCGCCGCAAGTGGCAGATTCACTAGGCTGAGAAATGCTACATAGCGATCGCTTCTTGAATTATTCCAAAAGATGAAATGAGATGGTATTTTGCTAGTCATTGAAATTGCTGATTCTTCTCTTAATCATGATCGCAATATTAAAAGCTCACTTTATGCAGAAGTGGGAATTGAGAACTAATGGCTATTTAATATAGTAGATAGACTTATCGTAATGCCCAAGGTAAGAGGGATTCAATTTAACAAGGAACCGATTTTTTGTAGTGTGGCTTCGCTGCACTACAAAAAATCGGTTCCTTGTTTTCAACTATATCCAAAGAAAATATGTTCTTGCCCATCAAGCGATCGCCTTGCCAGCATTTACTAATACGAGCATAGAATTGAGCAAGATTTTATCTATGGATATGTAAAAGTCAAGCTTAGTAAGGATTTTGAGTTTTCATTTTGCCGTAAGCAAAATGAAAATCTTTATATCTGTAGCTTTTTGTTAAGCAGTGTGAAAAACCACGATAAGATCTTAATTAGTTGAACCAAATTATTTAGCAATCCTGATCGCATGATTTTCCCTGAGTATTCTGACTTTATTAAGCTTGCTGAGCAGGGCAACTTTGTACCTGTATATATGGAACTGGTAGCGGATCTGGATACCCCTGTGTCGGCTTGGTATCGTGTCTGTCAAGGTCAACCCTATAGCTTTTTGTTAGAGTCAGTCGAAGGTGGCGAGAGAATTGGGCGTTATAGTTTATTAGGTTGCGATCCCCTATGGGTATTAGAAGCAAGGGGCGATCGCACAACGCAGACATTTCGTGATGGCAATGTCAAAGAATTTATTGGTAATCCCTTTCAGCATTTGAGTGAATGCCTTGCACCGATTCAGCCTGTGCATTTGCCACAGTTGCCACCGAGTCTGGGGGGACTATTTGGCTATTGGGGCTATGAATTAATTAATTGGATCGAACCGAAAGTACCTGTGTTTCCCTGTCAGGAGGGAGATACCCCTGATGGTGTATGGATGCAGGTGGATAGTCTGTTGGTATTTGATCAGGTCAAGCGCAAGATCTGGGCGATCGCCTATGCCGACTTGAGTAATGGCAATGATCCTGAAGCTGCCTATAAATCCGCTAGCGATCGCTTGACGATATTAGTGGATAAATTGCGATCGCCCCTAGATCGGCAGAAGACCGCGATCAAATGGACAAATCCTCGATTACAGCCGCCTGTGAACTTTACGAGCAATGTCACCCGTGAAAAATTCTGTAAGGGAGTTGAACAGGGTAAAGAGCATATCAAGGCTGGTGATATCTTCCAAGTAGTCCTCTCGCAACGTTTGACGACAGAATTTAAAGGTGAGCCATTCAGTCTGTATCGTTCCTTGCGCGTAGTTAATCCTTCGCCCTATATGGCATTCTTTAACTTTAAGGATTGGCAGCTCATTGGATCTAGCCCTGAAATCATGGTGAAGGCAGAAGTAATTAATGGGGTATCAAAGACTGTACTCCGCCCGATCGCAGGTACAAGACCTAGAGGCGCAAACTCCCTAGAGGATGCAGAACTTGCCAAGGATTTACTTGCCGATCCTAAGGAAGTTGCTGAGCATGTCATGCTTGTGGACTTAGGCAGAAATGATCTGGGTCGCGTTTGCAAAAGTGGTACGGTCAAAGTCGATGAGCTAATGTCCATTGAGCTTTATTCCCATGTCATGCATATCGTCAGCAATGTCGTCGGAGAAATTCGCCCCGAAAAAAATGCTTGGGACTTACTGCAAGCCTGTTTCCCTGCGGGTACGGTTAGCGGTGCGCCTAAGATTCGTGCGATGGATATTATCCATAACTTAGAAGGCGATCGCCGAGGTACTTATGCAGGAGCCTATGGTTACTATGATTTTGAAGGACAGTTAAATACTGCCATTACCATTCGCACGATGGTAGTCAAGGATGGCAAGGCAAGCGTACAGGCTGGTGCTGGTGTGGTTGCTGATTCCGATCCTGAGAAGGAATATCAAGAAACCTTAAACAAGGCAAAGGGAATGCTGGAGTCATTACGCTGCTTAGGTTAATGAAATCAGAGTTTTGCCTTGGCAAAACTCTGATTTCATTAATTTTTAGGATAATGTGAGTTTGGGATAGTTTGAAACGGTCTTGGATAGAGGGTTTGGTATACAAACCCTTTCTATCCAAGACCAAAAGTAAAAGACTTGCTACGCAAGTCTTTTACTTTTGGGATTTTAAAATTTGCCAGCTTAACCCAAACTAACGTTACTTCATATAGCAATGTAAGTTTTGCTTAGGATATAAACCCAAATAAGTGAAGGCGGCACGAAGTGCCGCCTTCACTTATTTGGGTTTTGACTGGACATTATGCATATTGCAACTATTGTGGGAGATATAAGGTTATAAATATCTTTTTCATAAGGATTAGGATTTATGGACTCCCACCAAATAGCCCTATATCAGAGAATTCAGGAGTTCTCCTTAGACGAACCTGAATCTCAATTATCTTTTAGCAAGCGCTTAGCCAGAGACAATGGCTGGTCATTGAGTTATGCCCAAAGGGTGATCGCTGAATATAAAAAGTTTGCGTTTCTCGCAGTTGTAGCGGGGCATCCCGTCACACCCTCTGACCAAGTTGATCAAGTTTGGCATTTGCATCTGAGCTATACGCGATCGTACTGGCAGGAGTTTTGTCCCCATATTTTACAAACCCCTCTCCATCACAATCCAACCCGTGGCGGCTTAGCAGAAGGCGTAAAATTTGAGGATTGGTATAGCAAGACCTTAGCTAGCTATCAACAATTTTTTGGGATACCACCCCGTGATATCTGGTCTACCCCAAAAGATCGATTTAGCAAAGATCTGCATTTTGTCCGCATTAATACACAACAGAATTGGGTGATCCCCAAGTTGTCTCTACCCCATTTCCCAAAATTACAGCCAAAACAGCTAATTACCTTCTCTCTTTTATGCATTACCTCGATCGCTGTTGTCAGTTGTCAATCAGGCTCTAACAATGCCAATCCATTAAATTACAATGGTTCGGAATTTTTATCTTTCTACTTTCAACTATCAATATTGGTAATTCTCTTAGCCTGTGGTCTTCGCTATTATCTACGGCTACCTAGTGAGAGTCCTATGCAACCACCTAAAAATCTTGATGCTTATGAAGTCGCCTATCTGGTTGATGGCAATAAACGGGTTTTTGATACTGCGATCGCTAGTCTTTTTCAGAAAGGCTATATCACCATAGAATCCAAACTCCGTAGGATATATTGGACAGGCTCAATCGAGAAATTATCCCATCCAATCGAAAAGGCAGTTGCAGAAATGCTGCAATCCTATACCTACATTGACAGCATTCCTAAATCAAAGTTATCTGCAACCCAAGCAATTCGCGATCGCCTACAAAATTGGGATCTGCTCGTCAAGCCACAACAAGCATTTATCGCCAAAATCTACCCAGCAATTTTAATCGCTTGCTTATTAGGATTGGGAATTGCTAAGATTTTAGTAGGACTCTCCCGTGGTAAGCCTGTTGGTATTTTGATTGCAATGTGTGTGATTGTTGCAATCATTGGGCTAATTTTTAGTCAGAAAGCAGTTCATCGTAGTCGTTATGGCGATCGCTTTCTCAGTAATCTGCGTAACCGTATACCTAATAAGGTCTTTAGCCTTAATGATGTTCAACTCCCTCTCATCGTTGCACTTTTGAGTATCGTAATTTTGCCAAATGATGCATTTGCTGACTTAAAAAGCCTGCTGACACCAGTATCTAGTAGTAGTAGTGGTGATGGTAGTAGTGACGGCGGCGGTGGCGATGGAGGAGGTGGCGGCTGTGGCGGCGGCGGTTGTGGTGGTTGTGGCGGCTGTGGTGGTTAGCCCAATCAATAATTTTAGTAACTTACAGATAATGTTCTGACGATGGAAAAAATTTGGGCACAAATAGAAAATTGGTTCAGAGCTAATGCTCCGCAGGTTCTTGAATCATTGCAGATAGGTGCTTCTGATACTGAAATAGCAGAATTAGAAGAATTCCTTGCCATTCAGCTACCTGAAGATGTCAAGGCTTTGTATCGGATTCATAATGGGCAATCCGATTATACTTACAGTTTCTTTGATGGAAGAGAGTTTCTCTCTCTTCATAGAATTAAAGATGAATGGCAAATCTGGAAAGAGCTTCTAGATAATGGCACTTTTCAAGATAGCAATGGACAGGATCAAGGCTGCGATCCCGACTTAGGCATTCGTAATCTCTGGTGGAGTGACAAGTGGATTCCACTAACCTATGATGGTTGCGGTAATCATGATTGCCTAGATTTAGCTCCTGACGCATCAGGGACTTTAGGGCAGATCATCACAATGTGGCATGATGATAGCGAAAGAAAGATCGTTGCACCTAGTTTTCGGGCATGGCTACAAAATTACGCCGAAGGTTTAGCCTCAGGAAAGTTTATTTTTTCAGAGGAATATGGAGGGGTTATCGAAGCTGCCACTATCCAATCATCACCCAATACATCCCATCTGGCGCAATGAAACCAACGGAAGGTTCCCCGAACTCGTTAGGGACTACAGCACTCACGTTATAAGCATTACTACTAAGAAGGCGATCGCGAAAAGCGTAAATGTCATCCACTTTATAGGTGAATAGACTGATACCTAAAGAACCAGGTTGAGAGAACTCGCGTTTGTCCACAGTAGGATAGAGCGGTGTATAGACCTGAAATACTCCTGCGATCGCCCCTGTTGCCGCGAAAGACGAATAGCAAAATTCTTGTCCATCTTCCAACATCAAAATTTGGCGAGTTGCCGTATTTTGGTATCCCGATCTTTTACCATTTACCAATGTTTCTAAGCCAAATACTTCTCCATAGAAAGTAGCGATCGCATGATCGGAAGTAACAAAGCTAGAATGTGTGCCCTCACTAACTGCCAAGGGTGACTCTAGAGGAATTGTGCCATAGCCTGCACGGGTGTAGTTATAGCGCTGGAAAAAGGCTTGTCTGGTTTCTGCACCAATGACAAACATTTCTCGAACACCAGTAAACCGATTATAAAGTCCAGTCCCTTGATGACCAATGCCTTCAATGCCGCGAACAGGGTCAGTAAAAATCCAGTTACCTCCATTAGCATTTTCATCAACAAAAGCATCTGCGATCGTATAAATGTCTTGTACCAACGAAGCAAACCAACGACTACCAACAACCATTGGTAAGGTATTTGCTAGTCCTTGATTGCGGGGATTCTCCCAGCCCATTATCCGTAATAAACCATGCGTAGATGAGTTGCCATTTTGCAGTCGAATTGATTGGAGATTTGAAGCATGACCATAAAGTAGCTCGGTATGCTCTGCATTCAATTGACCTCGCTGCACTTCACGATAGCCAAACTCTGCCCAATACTTTAGGGTTCCTTCTAGATCTCTTGTCCCAATGCAATTTTCAAAAATTCCGCTAATCATGCTTGCATTCTTGCAGCGCCTTGTGCTGATATAGGTTAAGGATAGATTTTTCGCATTACCATAACAATATTTTAGTCTAGACTTTTGGGAGCATCTCACTTTGGTGCAGTCGCAATTTTACCAAGAGCCTAGAACAAGGGGCTTAAGCCCCTTGCCTGTATCCCATGTTCCAATCAAAAAAATTCAACTTAGAGTTTAAGATAGCAATGCAATATGTTTTAATCATTCACGAAGTCGCAGATTATCCAGCTTGGAAAAAAGTTTTTGATGCTGCTGCCAAAATTCGCAAGGAAGCTGGCGAACGCTCCTATCAAGTTCTCAAATATGAGCATGAACCTAACAAAATTGTCCATTTCTCAGCATGGACTGCGATCGCTGATGCAAAGAGATTTTTTGAATCACCTGAGTTAGTCAAGATCAGAGCAGAAGCAGGTGTCAAATCGCCTGATTTTATTTATCTAGAACAACTTGAATCTGGCATTCTCTAACTTCCTAAAAGGAACCAAATTTTTGATAGTACGGATTCACTGGACTACAAAAAATTTGTACCTAAGTATAAGTAACTTGAAACCCCAGATTACCATGCCGTTCGCTATGCGAACGGCATGGTAATCTGGGGTTGGTTTTACAACTATGCTGAGATACTTAGTTAACTTCTTGATTTATTTCTTGAAGGGCTAATTTAGGAAATAGAATCACGAAGAAGCCCATCCATGCAGATATAGGAATTGCCACGATAATTGTGAGCCAAACTATTTTAAACAATAGCCAACTACCAGTAATAATTGAAAACCCAGTTAAAATAATTGACCAAGGCTGACACCAGAAAGGCTTATGATTCCAAACACTATCAGTTTTTTCTAAAGTCATTTTTTGAGTTCCTATCTGTAAAGAGGTCGTGCTAGTTACGACCTCTTTACATTTTACATGCGTTCTAAAACACGAATACCAAGTAGATTTAAACCAAGCTTAAGGGTCTTGGCGGTAATGTCGCAGAGACTCAAGCGGGAGATACGTTCAGATTCTTCAGCTTGTAGCACAGGGCATTGCTCAAAGAATTGATTGAACTTTTGGCTGAGTTCAAAGAGATATTGGCAAAGACGATTAGGATAGAGTTCTTCCGCCACTGCATCGATCGCTTCCGCAAATTGCAACAAATGCTTAGCCAAGACAATCTCTGGCTCTTGCGTGAGCTTGACTGCGTCCACATTTAAACTAGCAAAATCGATCTCGCCTTTGCGTCCAATGCCCTGCACTCGCACATAGGCATAGAGCATATAGGGAGCCGTGTTGCCTTGCAGAGCCAACATCTTATCGAAGCTGAAAATATAGTTGCTGGTGCGATTTTGGGAGAGATCGGCATACTTGACTGCACCGAGCCCAACGGCTTCAGCGACATCCTGCTTAAACTCCTCTGAGGCATCAGGATTGCGGCTTTCGATGTCGGCACGGGCGCGAGTAATTGCTTCTTCGAGCAGACTCTTGAGGGCAACGGTATCTCCCGATCGCGTTTTAAACTTTTTGCCATCATCACCCATCACCAAACCAAAGGGAACATGGGTAGTCTGCACCGTTTCAGGAATCCAATTGGCACGTTTAGCGACTTGGAAGACTTGGGCAAAATGTCCCGATTGACCGATATCGGTAACGTAAATAATGCGCGTGGCTTTGTCCTCACGAATGCGATAACGCAGGGCTGCGAGGTCAGTAGTGGCGTAGTTATAGCCGCCATCGGATTTCTGGACGATCAGGGGTAAAGGCTGACCATCTTTATTGGTAAATCCTTCTAAGAACACACATAATGCACCTTGATCTTCTTGCAATAATCCAGTTTCACGCAGATCAGTAATTACATCTGAGAGAAAGGGATTGTAAAAAGATTCGCCACGTTCAGTAACTTGGATATTCAGGGCATCATAAATCTTTTGGAACTCGCGGCGAGACTGCTCGCAAAGTAATTGCCATGCCAGTTTTGCCGATGGTTCACCTGCTTGTAACTCCACAACGGCATTCCGCGAAGTTTCCTTGAAGGCTTCATCTTCATCAAAGCGTTTTTTGGCGGCGCGATAGAGTTCTACTAAGTCACCGATCGCGATCGCATCAGCTTTCGTCAACGCATCGGGATAGACCTCACGCAGGTATGTAATCAACATCCCAAATTGGGTTCCCCAATCACCGACATGGTTAAGACGGAGAACTTCATGCCCCTGAAATTCTAAAATCCGCGCAATACTGTCACCGATAATCGTCGATCGCAAATGTCCGACATGCATTTCCTTAGCAATATTTGGGCTAGAGAAATCGACAATTACACGCTCAGGTTGATCAACTTTAGCGATCGCTAAGCGATCGCTTTTTTGCATTTTTGCTAATTGGTTTTCTAAGTAACTAAGTTTTAGCTTTAGGTTAATAAAGCCTGCCCCCGCGATCGTAGGTGGTTCAAATATTTCATTTATCGATGTGTCGGCTAGTAAATTTTCAATAATTTTTGCAGCTACATCTTGCGGCTTTTGTTTTAGCTTCTTGGTCAATCCCAGAGCCGCATTACATTGATAATCCCCAAATTTTGCATCCTTAGAAGGGGCAACAGCAGGATCATGGTTGGTATATTCTTCACCAAAGGCAGAGGCGATCGCCTTAGAGAAGCGAATTTTCAGATCGGATAAAACAGAAGTGGTCATGGGTTAATAATTGCTTTGAGCATAGGTCGATCAATATAACGTTTTTCCAGTACCTGATGTAATACCAACGTTAAAAATGGCTTAGCCATTTTTAGGGAACCATCAATCTACTTTGGGGTTCTGAGTTAATAGATAAGTAATAAGGATGAAATGTAGGATGCCGTTAGTGCAACGTAACGCATCTATTACGCAGCAATGATGGGTTACGCGATCGCTAACCCATCCTACGTTTAATTACCTAATGCCAACGAGCAAGCGCAGAAATTATATGAAAAGTTTTAGGTTTCCAACGGTCAAGAAAAATTTGCCGCAGCTATGTTTAGGATTTGGGGCGGCGGCGATCACGCAACTATCGCTATTTGCCAATCCGAGTTTTGCCAATCCTCGTCAAATTACTTTTAGCGTTTATCCCTCCGATTCAGGCGCAGCATTCCCCATCTGCCCCAGCGAATTTAGCCTCACCGAAACCCCACGGCCCTATTACGAAGGTGGCTATACCATCGATGGATCAGCCTCGCTGGGCTGGTTTGCGAAACAATTTAAGATTGAAACTAGCGATCGCTTTAGTGTGACTTGGGCAGCTAAGCTCCAGACTAAGTATCACAACTGCATTGCCACAGCCAAGATCACCAAAATCAATGCTGAACCATTTCGGGAGCATTCCTATTTACGAGCACGCTTTATGGACGGCAAGGTCTATCTGATTTTGGATATGACGGGGATGCGTGATGCCAATTCCCTAACAGCAGTAATTTTGAAAAAAGATGTTAAAAACGGCAATCCCATCTGGACTTGGGGCGGTACAGACTGATCAGAGAATTAGAAATTTGATCAGAAATAGGATTAGAAATTTGCCTAAGGCAAATTTCTAATCCTATAGCCCCGCTACCGCACGTTCGAGATTTGCCCGCGCTTGGTTATAACCAATAATTGCTTGCACACGGTTAACATCGGCACGGGTGAAGTCGGACTCAGCCGTAAGTACCTCAAGCTGTGTACCCACACCTGCATCCAGACGCAAACGTGCTAAGCGCAGGGCTTCTTCAGCCTGTTTGACAGCTTTTGTGGCGGTGTCAATTTGTTGGAAGCGCGATCGCTGGTTGATATATGCCGACTCCACATCAAAACGGGCTTGACGGGCTGCCTGCTCAAATTTACTTTCGGCAGTAGCTTGATCAGCTTTAAATTGGTCAACTTGGGCAGCCGTTTTGCCACCATCATAAAGATTCCAGTTTAAGGTTGCGCCGATCTGATAGCCAGTACCAAGCCCTCCACCAGCCGTAAATTCGGAAGCCGTATTGAAGTTAGCAAATACACCGACCTGCGGACCTAATTTGGCTAGGGCAGCATTGGCATTACTCCGAGCCACCTCTCTTTGTAATTTCTGGGTATCTAGTTCAGCACGATTTCTTACTGCGAGTAGGATCGATTCTTCTAAAGGCATCTTCCACTCAGCTACGGGGGCGATTTTATCCGCAGCCGTAATTTCTACCGTAGGTGGGTAGTTAAGCTGACGCGCTAGCTCCCGTCTTGCCACTAGTTGAGATGCTTCAGCATTAAGCAAATCCTGCTTAGCATTCGCAAGGGATACTTCCGATTGGAGGACATCAAATTTTGTACCTACACCTGCACGTTCTCTGGCTTGAGTATCTTTTAAGCTTTTTTCAGCATTTTTAACAGCTTGACGCTGAATGCGGATCGTTTCATCGGCATTTTGGAGGTTGTAGTATGCCGTAACAATATTGAGGCGCACTGTTTGTCGAGCTTGATTAAGGTTTGACTCGGCAATGCGGAGGTTATTCTCGGCGGCGGCGATCGTCGCGTCATTTACACCAGAGTCAAATAGAGTGTAGTTAATTCCCACTGTACCCGTGAGGGGATTACTGATGGTATTACGTGGTGGTAATGGAGCTGGTAAGGGATTATTGATATTACTCAGCCGAGTTTGTGCCGAATCGTTATAACTATATTGAACTGTTCCTGATACTGTTGGCGATCGCCCTGCTTCAGCACCTTGTAATGCTGCGCGAGCCTTATCTACAGCAATTCTGGCTTGAATCCAATCCGAGTTAGTCTTTTCTGCTAAATCAAGGACTTCTTCGAGGGTAACGGGCTTAGTGATTTCTAGCTTGACTTGACTAGGCGTAGTGGGAACAACTAACGTTTGCTCTGGGTCTAGTTGTCCGGGGGTAGATACGGATGCACTAGGCAAAACTCTTGCAGGTTCTGTGGAACTGATGAGTTGAGGCTGCGATCGCTTAATATCTTCTACCACTGTTGGGGTGATGGGAGATTTGGTAGTCTCTGGGGTAGTGGCTTCAGAAGCGGCAGCCACTTTTACTTGTAATGGTGTAAATTCTTGAGCATTGGCTGTCCAAGCTGGAATCAGAAGCGATAAACTCGCACCAAGCGTCAACCAACTGGAAGAAATTCGCATAATCTTAGTTTACAACTCCTCAGATTTAAACAGCAGCCAAAATAACTTACTTAGGGCATATTCTGATAGTGCATGGATCACAATCATCATCCAATTGGGTTAAAGATCTGAAAGTATGCCCTTAATGTATTAGAAATTGTTAGAGATTGTAGTATAAGACCAGATATGCAGAATTGGTTAATGAATTTCCACTAAATTTTTAAATAAAAACTGTGGCGCACGCGAAGCGTGCGCCACAGTTTTTTGTTCAACTCTCGCTTCGTGTTGCTCCTGACAGTTGAGCGATATATTTAGGCGATATATTTAAATGTAATACAGCGCTTTTCAATCTTTTTTCCGCCTTCGGCGGAAAAAAGATTGAAAAGCGCTGTATAGCCAAAAAATTTATAGACTGCCCATACAATGAAAATTCTTACATCGGAAACTGCGACCCAATTTTGGCGAGGAGATGCCCTTGCGATCGCTGTTTTTGCAAAACCCAAAGATCCTAATGAGAAAACTGCTCAAGCAGAGGGGCAAGTAGTTAAAACCTTAGAACTATCCGAAACACTCAAACAGTTAGACATAAAGGTTTTAGCTTGTACCTTAACTGATTTGATTGCAGAGGGAGAGTTTACGGGAGAAAGTGGGACATCGGTTAGCGGTCGTGTAGGCATTGACTATGCGGTGCGTAAGGTAATTTTGATCGGCTTAGGTGATCCTGCGAAGGCAAATGCGGATGAATGGCGCAAAGCTGCTGCTACAGCCGTCAAATGGGCAAATAAGGAAAAAGCCCCCAGTTTAGCGATCGCTTTTCCTGAATATAACCAAGATGTCAGTGCGACAACTCAGGCGATCGCCGAAGGATTGTTACTGGCGGCGCACCAAGATAAGCGCTTTAAGTCCAAAAACAATCAACCTTGGCGCGTCGAACAGGTGGAGATTGTGGAAACGAAACCTGAAATCGCCGATCCTGCGATCGCCAAAGCACAGCAGATCGTTGATGGTGTAATATTGGCGCGGGAACTCGTATCGGCTCCTGCCAATATCGTGACCCCAATTACATTGGCGGAAACTGCCGTAGCGATCGCCTCTGAATCCGAGCATTTCACTGCCAAAATCCTCGAACAAGCTGAATGTGAAGCTCTGGGCATGGGCGCATTTCTCGGTGTGGCTAGAGCTTCGGATATTCCGCCCAAATTTATTCACCTCACCTACAGCAACGGTACACCGAAGCGCAAATTAGCGATCGTCGGTAAGGGCTTAACCTTTGACTCTGGTGGTTTGAATCTGAAAACGGGCATCGGTAGCAGCATTGAACTGATGAAAACCGATATGGGAGGTTCCGCCGCCGCATTAGGTGCAGCGAAAGTGATAGCCCATCTGCAACCCACCGATATCGAAGTCCATTTCATCGTCGCTACTTGCGAAAATATGGTCAATGGTAGCGCCATGCGTCCGGGGGATATCCTCACAGCTTCCAATGGCAAAACCATCGAGGTGAATAATACCGATGCGGAAGGTCGCTTGACCCTTGCCGATGCGCTGGTCTATGCCGATAAGTTAGGTGTTGATGCGATCGTCGATCTTGCCACACTCACAGGTGCTTGTGTGGTTGCCCTTGGGGAAGACATTGCAGGTATGTGGTCGATTGATGATGACTTTGCCGAGGCGATCGCTAAAGCTGCTAAGGATGCAGGTGAGAAGTTCTGGAGGATGCCCCTCGAAAATCCCTACTTCGATCAGTTGAAGTCGGTGGTGGCAGATTTCAAAAATACAGGTTCTCGCGCAGGTGGTGCGATTACGGGTGCTTTGTTCTTGAAGCAATTTGTGGAAAAGACTAAGGCATGGGCGCACCTTGATGTGGCGGGGCCAGTCTGGACTGAACGTGAGTCGGGTTATAACAATGCTGGTGGTACTGGTTTTGCAGTCCGCACTTTGGTGAATTTAATTATCAATTAATTGATTTGGTGAGGGCTTTGCCCACACCGAATCTAAAGCACAGCAAAGATTTTTTGTGGCGCGGCTTCGCCGCGCCACAAAAAATCTAGTTCTTTATTAAGTCGCAGAACTATTAAGTAAAAATTAGATTAAGTAAAAATAAAAAAAGGCTTGCTTAGCAAGCCTTTTTTGTTTAATTAGTGAATAATGTAGCAATCCAAAATCTAGGTCACAAGGCGATGAGCGATGATTCTAAGCTGACATCAGCAAATATTTCTCCAGAGAATGAGGATTTATTGCAAGAGCTTTCGATGACTCTAGATATGTACGAAGGTGAGTTTAAGCTCCTACTGGCGCGATGCAACTATCAGGATTTGCGCGATCGCCTAATTACTCGCCTCAAGGAAATTCATCCCCAACCGATTTATGAAATAAAGTTGCCGCGATCGCAAAAGGATTTATATAACTACATCATTGCTCAGGTGCGATCGGAGACTCCCAAAGTATTGACGATCATGGGGCTAGATGAACTAGAGGATTTGCACGCCGCACTTTTAGACATTAATCTCAATCGTGAGATGTTTCGCAATCATTGTCCCTATCCAATTGTCTGGTGGATTTCTGATAGTACCCATAAGCGGATTATTCGGACTGCACCAGACTTTGAGAGTTGGACGACAACACTGGAGTTTCCTATTGATACCGATGAGTTACTAACTTCTCTACATGATGGTAGTGAGGCTCTATTTAGTCACGTACTTGCGCCTAGTGAGATTCCTTTTTTCAAAAAGTTAGGACAAATTCATCAGCTCGGTTCGATTCAATGTGCGGAATTAGAAACGGCTCTTAAAGAAATTAGCGATCGCGGATTAAATCTTGAGCCAAGACTGCAAGCAAATCTTAACTTTATTCGCGGGTTAGACACACTGCCGCCTAATAATTCACCCGCTAAGGCTCTGGAATATTTGCAAGCGAGTTTTAACTATTGGCAAGAAGTTAAAGATATTGAGCGCTGTGGTCTATTAATCAATCAAATTGGTCAAGTAAATTACACAATTGCTGATGCTGAAAAATATCGTACTCCAAATTGGGAATTGGCGAGAGCAGGCTTTCAATCTGCCATTGAATTTTTTGAAAAGATAAACCGTTCCGATTTTGTAGCCAATATCATTATTCGCCTTTTCGTTACTGCCTATCGTATGTCTGATTGGGATGCTGTTGAGGCAATTGTCCAAAAAGCATTACCTTTACATCAAGAGTTTCACGAACCTTATCATCTCTCATTAGACTATCGATATTTAGCGGAGGTCGCACTTCAAAAACAAGAATGGAGAACTGCCAGAAATTACGGAAAAATGGCACTGTCTTTTTTGGATCAAGCTCCTCAAGATTATCAAAAATGGCGCAATTTATATCTATTTACTATTGCTCAAGCAGAAATCCAACTCAACCATAATCAAGAGGGATTAAAACTACTTCTGGAAGCAAAGGAGTTAGGAGATACTGGACATCCACATGTTTATATCCAGCTTTTAAATGAATTGCGATCGCTTTACACAAAACAAAAGCAATATCTCGAAGCCTATGTCACGAAGCAGGAACAGTATGCTGTTGAGCAGCAATATGGATATCGGGCGTTTATCGGTGCGGGGCGATTGCAGGGTAAGAAGTCGGTTGGTAAATCGCAAACCGATGTGGCGACAGAAATCGAGGCTTCGGGACGGAAGCATGATCTCGATGAGTTGATTACGCGCATTGCTAAGCCTAGTTATAAGCTGATTGTGCTTTATGGCAAGTCAGGTGTGGGTAAGAGTTCGCTGGTAAATGCGGGATTGATTCCACAGTTGCAGCATACATCGTTTGAGGGTAGGGATGTTTGTGCGATCGCCTTGCGGGTATATACGAATTGGGAAGAGGAGTTGGAGAAGGCTTTAAAGACCCGCACCCCCCAACCCTCTCTCCCATTGGAAAAAGCCCTCACCCCCCAGCCCCCTCTCCCAATGGGAGAGGGGGAGTCGGATTCTCTCTTGCTCCCCTCGCCTTCTGGGAGAGAGGCTGGGGGCTTAGGCTCAGCTCAGACGAACGGTGAGGGCATCATCTCAAAACTGCGGGAAAAAGAATCACAAAACCTACGAATAGTTTTGATTTTCGATCAGTTTGAGGAGTTCTTTTTTGTTTATTACAATCAACCGACTGAGCGGCGGCGCTTTTTTGAATTTATTGGAAGTTTGCTAAATGATTCGCAAAATCTATCTTCGTTGAAGGTGGTTTTGTCGTTGCGGGAGGACTATCTGCATTATTTATTGGAATGTAATCAGATTGAGAGCATGGCAGCGATCGACCAAGACATTCTCAGTAAGAATGTGCTGTATCGGGTAGGAAATCTCAAGGTAGAGGCGGCTAAGGCTTTGATTCAAACACTTACGGAGAAGTCACGTTTTTATTTGGAGCCTGAGTTGATTGGGGCGATCGCAGATGATCTCAAGGATGAGCTAGGTGAGGTGCGTCCAATTGAGCTTCAGGTGATCGGGGCGCAGTTGCAACAGGAGGGAATTAAGACTCTTGCTAACTATCGCCTGTTGGGTGCGAATCCAAAGGCGATCTTGGTAGAGCGTTATTTGAATGATGTGATTGTGGATTGTGGGGAAGAGAATGAGCGCTTGGCGAAGTTTTTGCTGTTTATGATGACGGATGAGCGCGGAACTCGTCCGTTAAAGACTCGCGTGGAGTTAGAGAAGGATTTGCATGATTTGCTGACGGAGATGCAAGGGGATACTTCAGCGTTGGATTTGGTGTTGGAGATTTTTGTGCGATCGGGTTTGGTGGTGTTAATCCCTGAGTCACCTTTGGATAGGTATCAGTTAGTGCATGACTATCTTGCGGAATTTATCCGTGCGTCGCAAGCGCCTGAGATGGCGAAGTTGCAGCAGGAGTTGGCAGAGACTAGGGAGACTTTGAGGGAAACTGTGGATCGGTTGAGTGTGGCGGTGAAGGAGGAAGAGGCGGCGAAGTTTAAGGCTAGGGGACGGAGTCGGCTGGCTTTTGGGGTGGGGATTGTGGCGAGTGTGATGGCAGTTGGCGCAGTACTGACGGGATTCTTTGCTTGGAAAAGTAGTGTTGATGCACAATTTGTTTCTGATAGTTACAAGATGATATCTCTGGTGAATAATGGGCTGCAACTTGAGGCTCTCATTGAGGCGGTAGATACAGCAGATCGGTTGCAAAAAAGTCAGATCGTCTCCTCTGATGTCAAAATGCGTGTCGCTGCCTCAATGCAAGAAGTTATCTATGCGACGCAAGAAAAGAATCGATTGATTGGGCATAGTAGTTATGTCTATAGTGTTGCCTTTTCTCCCGATGGTAAGCAACTAGCTACTGCTAGCGAGGACAATACTGTAAAGCTATGGAGCATTGATGGGAAAGAAATCCAAACCCTCAAGGGGTATAGCAGCCGTGTCTATAGTGTTGTATTCTCTCCCGACGGCAAGCAACTTGCCACTGCTAGCGAGGATACTACTGTAAAACTATGGAGCATTGATGGCAAGGAAATTCAAACTTTCAAAGGGCATAGTGATGGCATCAATAGCGTTGTCTTCTCTCCCGATGGTAAGCAACTTGCCACTGCTAGCGAGGATAAGACTGTAAAACTATGGAGCATTGATGGGAAAGAAATCCAAACCCTCAAGGGGCATAACAGTCCTGTCCGTAGCGTTGTCTTCTCTCCCGATGGTAAGCAACTTGCCACTGCTAGCGAGGATACTACTGTAAAACTATGGAGCATTGATGGGAAAGAAATCCAAACCCTCAAGGGGCATAGCAGCCCTGTCTTTAGCGTTGTCTTCTCTCCCGATAGTAAGCAACTTGCCACTGCTAGCTATGATAAGACTGTAAAACTATGGAGCATTGATGGGAAAGAAATCCAAACCCTCAAGGGGCATAGCAGCCCTGTCTTTAGCGTTGTCTTCTCTCCCAATGGAAAGCAACTTGCCACTGCTAGCGAGGACAATACTGTAAAGCTATGGAGCATTGATGGCAAGGAACTTCAAACTCTCAAAGGGCATGGTAGTGGTGTCTCTAGTACCGCCTTCTCTCCTGATGGTAAGCAACTTGCCACTGCTAGTTATGATAATACTGTAAAGCTATGGAACGTTGATGGCAAAGAAATTCCAACTCTCAAGGGGCATAGCATTGGTTTCAATAGTGGTGTCAATAGCGTCGCCTTCTCTCCCGATGGTAAGCAACTTGCCACTGCTAGCTTTGACAAAACTGTAAAACTATGGAGCATTGATGGCAAGGAACTTCAAACTCTCAAAGGGCATGGTGATAATGTCAATAGCGTCGCTTTCTCTCCCGATGGTAAGCAACTTGCCACTGCTAGCTTTGACAAAACTGTAAAACTATGGAGCATTGATGGCAAGGAACTTCAAACTCTCAAAGGACATAATAGTATCGTCAATAGCGTCGCTTTCTCTCCCGATGGTAAGCAACTTGCCACTGCTAGCTTTGACAAAACTGTAAAACTATGGAGCATTGATGGCAAGGAACTTCAAACTCTCAAAGGACATAATAGTATCGTCAATAGCGTCGCTTTCTCTCCCGATGGTAAGCAACTTGCTACTGCTAGCTTTGACAATACTGTAAAACTATGGAGCATTGATGGCAAGGAACTTCAAACTCTCAAAGGACATAATAGTATCGTCAATAGCGTCGCTTTCTCTCCCGATGGTAAGCAACTTGCTACTGCTAGCAATGACAAAACTGTAAAACTATGGAGCATTGATGGCAAGGAACTCCAAACGCTCAAGGGTCATGGTAGTGGTGTCTATAGCGTCGTTTTTTCTCCTGACAGTAAGTATTTAGCGACTTCTAGCGGAGATAATACCGTAAAGCTATGGAATATTGATGGCAAGGAACTCCAAACGCTCAAGGGGCATAGTGGTGGTGTGAATAGCGTCACCTTCTCTCCCGATGGTAAGCAACTTGCTACTGCTAGCGAGGATAATACTGTAAAGCTATGGAGTATTGATATTGATAGATTGAAGGGACTAGCTTGTAATTGGCTCCAAGAATATATCATCAATCAACCAGATCTAAAGCAAAAGCTAGCAACTTGCCGCGATCCCCAAACTCTCAAAGCTGCGACTCCTGCCCTAGTTGCTGAAGCCAGAACTAAAGGGATGAATGGTCAACCTGAAGTTGCTCTGTCATTATTTCAAGAATCTAAGAAGCTTGATAATAGTCTTGATTTCAATCCCGAACTAGAAGTTGCACCTTACTTTATTACCAAAGGGAAGAAGTTAGCGCAAAAGGGGGAAATCAAAGATGCTGTAGTTGCCTATAAACAAGCCCTGAAAAATGCTCCCATCCTCAAAATTTCAGCCGATTCATGGCTTACCCTTTGCTGGTATGGAGCTATATACAACTCTGCAAGTCAAGTAATATTTGCTTGCGATAACGCCATTAATCTTGAGCCAAACAATCTCAATATTCTTCGCAGTAGAGCCATAGCTAGAACAATTACCAACAATAAAAAAGGTGCGATTGAAGATTTAAGAAAATATATATATCAACAGCAAAGTGACCAACCTAAATCTTTCTTATTACTTTCTAAAATCTTCAAAAATGGAGACGAGCAAGTTTGGTTAGATGCTCTACAACAAGGCAAAAATCCATTTACTCCCGAAAAATTATCAGAATGGAGAAAGCAGGCGAAAGAACAATTAGAACAGGAAAACAAATCTGGATAGATGTATGTAAATGCCCAGATCCCCGACTTTTTTTTCGCCATCAAAAGTGACTTTCAGGTTCACCAAAAAAGTCGGAGATCTTCATCTCTACCAACAAGATTCAGTATCGCGATCAGCAGCATAGCTAAGAATAGCTAAGACAAGCAAAAATATCTTCTTGAGTAAGGTAAGGAAAATCTTCAAGAACCTCCTGATAGGTCATACCAGACGCAAGATAGGACAAAACATCATAAACAGTAATTCGCATTCCTCTAATACAAGGCTTGCCACTACGTTTACCAGATTCAATAGTAATGCGATCGCGATAATTCATTGATTTTAAATCGCAACTTCTGCTGATACAGAATTTTAGCTACTTGTATATTAACCTAAGCTCGATATTTTTGTAGCGATCGCTGCTCAATATCCATAAAAAAGCGATCGCTCTATTTCATTGGAGTTTAGACTATCATAAGCTCATATCAGCCTAGCTTCTTGGAAACATAGCAATGAGTCACAAAGCGATCGAGTTACCAGCATCCTGTTACTTCTCAGACTATTTCAAACTCAACTATTACCCCAAAGACCTTTTGGCATACTTTGGTTATAAATGGCAGGTTGCTAAGCTCACCTTACCTAAAACCTCACAAATAATTACTTCTCTAACTGATTTGCAACATCGGATAGAACGTAACTTACTGAGAATTGCCTTTGATAGTGAACTAGCTAGACGCGAATTTTTGATTGCTCCAGTCCTCATGGAAGTTATGGATTACATTGATACACAGCTATTTGTGTCCTATCCATTAATGGTTACTGAACAGTTAAAAGGCTCTCTAGACTACTACCTAGAAGCATCTCAACAATTATTGATTATCGAAGCAAAGGATGAGAACCTTGAGCGGGGATTTAAGCAGCTAGCAGTAGAACTAATTGCTGTGGATAAAGCAGAAGTCAGTGATTGCTCTACACTTTATGGGATTGTCTCAATCGGCAAAATCTGGCAATTTGCAAAATTAGATCGTCAATCTAAGCAGATGACTCAAGATGTCAGTTTGTATCGAGTACCTGAAGATCTCGCTGATTTAGTAACAAGCTTGATTGGAATTTTAGAGGAAAAAGAAATATAAAACGAAATCTTGTGTCAAGCCAAAGAGAATGAAGAGTTAGGAAAAGTTTTGCAATGATAGATGCTCAGCGATCGCCAAACTTTGCTTACTAAATGAGAGGCTAATAAGCGATCACGAACTTATGCTAGATGCAGATATATAAAATATGATCAAATTAAATAATTAGGTCAGGACAAGCAACCTAATAAATGCTCAGATCTCTGACTTTTTCTTTACCATCAAAAGTGGGTTTCAAGTCCACAAAAAAAGTCGGGGATCTTAATCTCTGAACTTCAGTTTGCGAGCTAATCTCTCTCATTTAATACTTGACTTTTCCCATTAAGTAACGCGAGTTCGGGATAATTTGAAACGGGCTTGAGAGAGGGAGTGCTACGCAAACTCTCTCTCTCAAGCCCCAAAACTAAAAGCCTTGCTACGCAAGGCTTTTAGTTTTGGGGCTTTAAAGTTTGCCAGCTTACTTCGATTCAGTGAAGTCAGCGTCAATCACATTGTCATCGCCACTTGCCGCATCACGGGTTCCATCTTCAGGAGCCGCACCAGTTGGAGCTTCCGCACCACCTTGTTGATAGACAGAAGAGCTAAGAGCATAGAGCGCTTGCTTCAACTCTTCAGCCTGAGCAGAGATCGCTTCGTGATCGTCTTTAGCAATTGATTCGCGGAGAGTCTTGACCAAACCTTCGATCTTAGTCTTGTCAGCATCAGGAACCTTATCGCCAAGATCCTTGATTTGCTTCTCAGCTTGGTAGGCAAGGGAGTCAGCTTGATTCTTCGCTTCAATGCGATCGCGCTTCTCTTTATCAGCCGCAGAGTTACGCTCAGCTTCGTTGACCATACGTTCCACTTCATCCTTAGGTAAGGTGGAAGCACCAGAGATCGAGATGGTTTGCACCTTACCAGTTCCCTTGTCCTTCGCAGTTACGGAGAGCAGACCGTTAGCATCGATATCGAAGGTAACTTCGATTTGAGGTACGCCACGAGGAGCGGGAGGAATACCATCAAGACGGAAGGTTCCGAGACTCTTGTTGTCGTTAGCCATTTCACGCTCACCTTGGAGAACGTGAATTTCTACATTGCTTTGTCCATCAACCGCAGTGGAGAATACTTCGGACTTCTTGGTAGGAACAGTGGTATTTCTAGGAATAATCTTGGTCATTACGCCGCCCAAGGTTTCGACACCGAGGGAGAGAGGAGTAACGTCGAGCAAGAGAATGTCCTTAACTTCACCAGCAAGTACACCCGCTTGAACTGCTGCACCGATCGCCACAACTTCATCGGGGTTAACGCTTTGGTTAGGGTCTTTGCCAAGAATCTTCTTAACAACTTCTTGTACCGCAGGAATACGGGTGGAACCACCAACGAGAACTACTTCATCAATCTTCGACTTGTCGATCTTGGCATCACGGATCGCTTGCTCAACGGGAATGCGGCAGCGATCGATCAGATCAGAGCAAAGCTCTTCAAACTTGGCGCGAGTCAAGGTGGTATCTAAGTGCTTAGGACCATCTTGAGTTGCGGTGATGAAAGGCAAGTTGATTTCAGTTTGAGTAACGCTCGAAAGCTCAATCTTTGCCTTTTCCGCAGCTTCAGTCAAACGCTGTAAAGCTTGCTTGTCCTTGCGGAGGTCAATGCCTTCGGCGGATTGGAACTGATTGGCGAGGAAGTCTACGATCTTCTTGTCGAAGTCATCACCACCGAGGTGAGTGTCGCCACTGGTGGACATTACTTCAAATACACCGTCACCAACTTCGAGGATCGATACGTCGAATGTACCGCCACCAAGGTCAAATACGAGGATGGTTTCGTTAGTTTTGCTATCCAAGCCGTAAGCCAATGCTGCGGCGGTTGGCTCGTTAATAATACGGAGAACTTCAACACCTGCAATCTTGCCAGCATCCTTAGTGGCTTGACGCTGAGAGTCGTTGAAATATGCAGGAACGGTGATAACGGCTTGGGTGACGGTTTCGCCTAAATATTTGCTAGCATCGTCAACTAGTTTGCGGAGTACTTGAGCCGAAATTTCTTCTGGTGCAAATTGCTTGCTAGCGGCAGGTGCGTCAATTTTGACGTTTTCGCCGACCTTCATTACTTTGTAAGCGACTTGCTTAGATTCGCCGCTAACTTCGTCATAACGTCTGCCGATAAAGCGCTTTACTGAATAAAAGGTGTTTTCAGTGTTCATGACGGCTTGGCGCTTAGCAATTTGTCCAACCAAGCGATCGCCATTCTTTGCGTAAGCAACTACCGAGGGTGTGGTACGGAAGCCTTCGGCGTTTGCAATCACCGTTGGCTTGCCCCCTTCCATGACGGCGACGACTGAGTTTGTCGTACCTAAGTCGATTCCAACTACTTTAGCCATAAGGCTTCCAACTCCTAATCTTTACTTCTTAAGTTAACTTTTGTGTTAATCCTTTAATCTCATACCAGATTAACTACTTTTCCCGATTAGCACATCAGGGGGACTCTACCTAATTCTGTAGGGTTTACCGTACTCTATAGCGCTTTGCGCTCAAGCCCAAACCCAGAAGTTTTGTGAAAGTGTTGCAAAGCAACACTTTCACAAAACTTCTGGTAGTTCATTTAATCTAATTAATAAGAAACCAGTTTTTTGATGGTGCGGCGAAGCCGCACCATCAAAAAACTGGTTTCTTATGTTACTGCGAAGCCCTTAACTTGTTTGCAAATTCTGCATTGCCCTTTGCGCGTAGTAGCGCATCTCTTCCGCCCTGCGCCATAGCTCCTGCCCAGTATGCAAATGGTGATCATCAAAATTTAGGGTGAAATAATTTAACTCTTCGATGCCGTCACTAATGGCATTGAGGCAATGATAAAGATAGCTGGCGATGCCTGCGGCGGAGGCAGGATTGGGAACTGCCCTAAAGAAAATCTGAGCTTTAGCATAGGAGCCGCGACATTCATCGATGTAGTCCTCAAAGTCTTCCATCAGTCCATCATCATAGGGATCATCGGCAAGCGCATCAATCTGTTCATCAAGACTGTCGATGATCCCTTCTAGGAGATCAAGAATTGGTTCATAGACTTGTTTGCACCAGCGATCGATTTTTTGATCTTCATTGAGATGGGTTTCGCGCTTGGTGGGCGATCGCTTAACTCCTTGAGAGCTACTATGCGGACTATGCTTAATCCCTAAACTGCGATCGTAATGGGCGCGAGCTTGAGGGTTGCTGAGGACTTCGTAGGCGAGATTGATCGAGGCAATATCATCATGATTGTCCAGATGGTGATTGCAATCGGGGTGAAATTCTTTGACTAGTCCACGATAAGCACTCTTGACCTCAGCAGGATTCGCGTTATAGCTAATTCGCAGAGTTTTGTAGTGATTTACCTGTTGGGTATTTGTGGTGCGATCGCTTGTCCTAGCCATATCCGTATGATCAAATCTATGTTTAAGCTAACTATTTATGTTTTCATGCCAAATTTTTAGAATCTCGATATAGAGTTTACCAGTCTAGCGAAGTACAGGTTTGTTTCCCCGCCGAAGGCGGGGAAACAAACCTGTACTTCGCTTTTCTAAGTAGCCAAAAACTTGTCTATTAAGCATTTTGTAGGGATATTTCATTAGCGTCAACCACTTGACAAGCAAAAACAAGGCTAATTTTAGTCTAGGCTCTCACTTCCAAATAATTGAGCCGCCTGCTACGCAGGCGGCTCAATTATTTGATTTCTAATATTGCTAAAGCGATCGCACTTCTGTTATTATGCTTTAGCGCTAAATTTGCTGGTGTAGCTCAGTTGGTAGAGCAACTGATTTGTAATCAGTAGGTCACGAGTTCGAGTCTCGTCCCCAGCTTAGGTTTCATAAAAAAGCACTGCGATGCAGTGCTTTTTTATGTGTCAATTAGGCAAAGATGCCACAGGCTTTTTGATAATACTGTTGGCGATCTTCTAAGCCGTTATCACCACCATTCACGCGCAAAGTTACCTGCTCTACGGTTGCGCCACTATCACATAGCGCATTCATCTGATTGTTGTCCCACCAAAAACCTGCACTCGTAAATGGATATTTAGCCGCAACATAGCTCACCCCATCCATGACTTTGGGATCAGCGATCGCATTGCTAAAAGCCTGATAATTAGCGCGTCCCGTTAGCTGAATTACACCAGCCCCTTTATACTTTGGCCCATCCCCAGCATTGACATTGCCCAAATCATCACGACCTTCATAATCAGAACCATCGGCAAGTTCTTCTGTATATTGCAAACCTCCCGATTCGTGGGCAATTTGACTAAGGAAATGCCGAAGTCTTGGGGCGGTAGTAATCTTGTAGCGAACTAAACAGGAATTCAGGTCTTGCAATTGGGGATCAGTGATTGTATTCCCAAACAGAGCTTCCGCTTGCTGCTTACTGACAATTTGAGCAGGAGTTAATCCATCCCAATGGGGAGGATATACATAATAAACTCCGCTATTTGCTGCCAATGTCACTTTCAGATGTCCATTATCCGCAGATTCAAATTTATCAAATCCATAGGTTTTACCTACGGGAACATCGATAGTTTCGTTAGGTTTTGTGAGTTCTGAGGAATTTACTGGACGTACTTTTAATTTGGTCGCAACCTTAGCCTTCATCGTTCCCATTGCATTTTCGCCTCAATGACTAGATGCAATAATTATCAACTTTTAGCCATATTTTTGTAAATCAAGCCGCATTATTCGTGATTTTTGGAAATATTTTGCAACTTTGACAAAACCAAAAAACAGAAGAGAGTTACGGCGCTTCGTGTCGCAACTCTCTTCTGTTTTTTGGTTTTGTCATAACATAACTGGCTACTGAATATATAGCAGTCCTAAATCATTTGTAGATTTTTAGGTTTGTGGAAGCGCACCCCAAAGGGGTGCGCTTCCACAAACCTTTTAGGATTGCTATATATGAATGCCTTATAATTAGGAGGCTATTTGGCAATTTTATAGATTGATTCAGGAATTTTGTAGTGGTTACTCGACAACAAATCGGGGTGATTGGTGGTGGTCAACTGGCTTGGATGATGGCGATCGCTGCCAAAAATCTAGGGCTACATCTCGCAGTACAGGCATCCAGCCCTGATGAATCGGCAGTACCTATAGCTGATCGCGTGATTTATGGCAAAGTTGCCGATGCAATCGCTACTGCTCAGCTTGCGGAACATTGTCAAGTAATCACCTTTGAGAATGAATTTGTTGATCTCGTCGCTTTACAGGAATTGCTAGATCATCAAGGCGATCGCCAATTATTGTTTTTACCAAAATTAGAAACCTTAGCAATTTCCGTTGATAAGCTGAACCAACGCCAACATTTTCGCGATCACCATATTCCCACACCTGAATTTTATAGTGTAGAAACAGAAACGGAACTTTTAGACGCAGCGACAAAACTAAATTATCCCTTAGTACTCAAAGCGAGAAGACATGGTTATGACGGCAAAGGTACTTGGGTAATTGCCAATGAAATAGAACTGCAATCTGCTTGGGAAAGTATGCACAAAGCCCCTGCGATCGCCGAAAAATTCATTCCCTTTGAAAGTGAACTGGCGGTCATAGCTGCTCGCTCGGAATCTGGCGCAATTTCTATTTATCCTGTAGTCGAAACTCTGCAAACCAATCAAGTTTGTCGCCGTACAGTTGCGCCTGCTCGGATTGCACCAAGCATTCGGGAACAGGTGGAAACTATCGCTACCCAAATTGTGACGACTCTGGATGCGATCGGCGTATTTGGGATCGAGTTCTTTTTAACCGCAACAGGCGAAATCAGTGTGAATGAAATCGCCCCCCGCACGCACAATTCAGGACATTACACGATTGAAGGCTGTCGTACTTCCCAATTTGAGCAGTTACTCCGTGTAGTTAGTGGAATGGATTTAGGCGATGTCGCCATGGTTGCGAACGTTGCGTTGATGGTCAATCTTTTAGGATATGAAAAGGCGACTTGGACAAGTTCAGAGAAATCTATTGAGAATTCTCGCTATGCAGAGAAGCTCAAGGTGATCGCCAATTTCCCAAATACTCACATTCATTGGTACAACAAAACTAGTTCTTCGGTTGGGCGCAAACTCGGTCATGTCACAATTTTGGCAGAGCGTCATGATCTTGCCATTGATCTTAGCGATCGCATTGAAAGCATCTGGTACGGTAATTAAAACCCCAAAGAGAGTTATGGCGCTACGCACCGCAACTCTCTTTGGAGTTTGGGTAGCGATATTTCTAATTTGAGGGATCAAGCCAAAATGCTGATATAGAAAGCATTTCAAATAAGCACTTTAGCTGATGAAAACCCTTTTCGCTTCGTGGGAACTTATAGATGCGTCTCAATTGTTTCATTGAACAAGAGTTAGCGGGAAATGGATTTACTGACGTTGCCATTACCCGCTATTTTTTTGTAAAACTGCTCCCTGCGGGAGCAGTTTTATAGCAATTCCCAAAAACGAGTTTACTGGGGTTTGAGGAGATGTAGTGTGGGCTTTGCCCGCACTACATCTCCTCAATGCGTAAGTCCTAATCATTAAGGGTTTTCAAAACTAAAAATGGCGTAGCCATTTTTAGTTTTGGGATTACGAAGTTTGGCTAGCGTGATAGGAACTCCGCACCAAGGCTCCCGATCGCACATGGGTAAATCCAATTTGCCGAGCGATCGCCCCTAATTGGTCAAACTCCTCAGGAGTCCAATATTTCTGGACAGGCAAATGCTCAAGGGATGGGCGCAGATACTGCCCAATGGTGAGGGAACTGCAACCCACTGCATATAAATCCTGCATTGCCTCGGTTAGCTCCTCCACCGTTTCCCCGTGTCCCACCATCAAGCCCGACTTGGTAACAATGCGGGGATCAAGTTCTTTGACTATTTGTAACACCGAGAGCGATCGCTCATATTTTGCACCACGTCGCACTTTACCCTGCAAACGTCGCACTGTCTCGATATTGTGGTTATAGCAAACAGGCTCAGCCGCAACCACCGTTTCGATGCAATGGCGATCGCCCCGAAAGTCGGGCGTTAATACTTCGATCTTCGCATTTGGGCGCGATCGGCGAATTGATTGCATGGCTTCTACAAAGCAACTAGCGCCCTGATCCGCTAAATCATCCCGTGCCACTGAAGTTAATACCACATAATCTAAATCTAATAATTCCACCGCTTCGGCAACCTTATTAGCTTCCTCAGGATCAAGGGGCATGGGCTGGTGTCCCTTATCAACTTGGCAAAAGCCACAGGCACGGGTACAGGTTGGTCCCATTAACAAAAAAGTTGCCGTCTTCTGGGAATAGCACTCCGCCCGATTGGGACAGCGACCCTCCTCACAAATGGTATGAATCCCGCGTTGTTTAATAATTTTCTGAACTTCGGAGATTTCGCTAGCATTACCAATTTTTGGGCGCAACCAACTGGGTAAACGTAACTCTTCTTTCGCGGGCATATGGTTTGAATTTTACAAAGTAGTCATAAATTTGGCAGAAAAAGTCAGATAAAACCTGATAAAGCCCTTTACAGATGTGACTCTATTGACTAGCATATTGCACTGACACATTTATCGTCAGTCCAGCACGAGGACTACTAGAGAATTTTGGAGGGATCGTGTTCGATCTATTAACCAATATTCTAATTTGGATTATTGCAATCCCAGTCTTTATTATTCTGTTTAGAGCCATTCCCAAAGATTGGTTTCGCATCTTTGGACTGGTGATATTTACAGCATTAGTTGTTATTATTTTCGCAAGTTTCAGATTTGTTGAAGATCCAGTTCCCAAAATTGTTGTTGAGTTTCTATCCTTCCCTTTTACATTAACTGGAATCATCTTACTATTACTATTTTTCAATTTTTGGTTAAGGCTAAAAGATTTAAAGATCAAAAGTGGTGACAAGGTTGATAACAAAGGCGCTGCGGATAAGGTCGCTATTGTCACAAAGGAAATATTAATCGTTCTAATTCTATTTGCAGTATCTACAAATAATGCGACATCAGAACTATTTACTTGTTACTTAGAGCAGCAAGGTGCTAATGCGATCGAACAGTCTTATCGTCGTCCAGTACGCAATTTATCAGAACAGGAACTCTTAGATTTTAGGCGGGGTGTTTACGATCTTATTGTTGTACTTGCTGAAAATCCTCCCTATGAACCACGTCTTCAAGAAGCAATCAGACTATGGAATGCGGCTAATCCACAACAAAAGCCCTATATTCTTCTGAGTGGTGGCAGACATACAACTCATCCTCCAACTAAAGGATATCCCTGCCTTACTGCGCCAGAATCTCCACCAATTCGGACAAAGGAAAATGTCAGAAATGAGATCGCTAGTCGCGCTGAAGTAACTAACATTGGGTTGCGTTACGATCCTCGTTATGAAGGCTATTTTACGAATCCTGCTAGTCCTAGTGACGCTCTTCCTCAAGTTGATTTAACTGAAGCTGATCGAATGTGTGCGGTCTTGACGAATTTACCCAATTTTTCAGGTATTCGTCCTTTTATTATTATTGAGCCATCGGGATTGACGATACGGAGTAGCGGTGATGAAATTGCTAAACTTATCAAAACCTTAGAAAAAAATAAATTATTACGAGAAGACCAGCGTAACAGTAGAAGGATGTTACTCATCACTTCTCCCATTGAAGCAACCCGAGCATTTTTATCTTTTAGGAATCAAGAGCTTAATGCTTCTCTAACTACTGCTGGATATCCTTCAGATAGTCATACAGATTTAGCCAAACAATGCCCTTGGCCGATTGGTAAACAGTTTCAGATCCAATATCGATATTTTCTGTTTAATGCCACATCTTTTGTGCGATCGGAACGCGCATGGACAGAACTCAAAGAACTAATTTTTTACACATTAAGATTCTGGCTACGCCCCCCCTTAACTGACGAGAGTCCTTACTATCCTAAGCCAGCAGTCGAAACCACTCCTGCCCCCAAATGAAACCCATAAAAAAGCCCTTGCTTCGCAAGGGCTTTTTTATGGGTTTGTTTATTTTACTTAGCTGCGCCTTGTGCTTCTAGAAGCTGTTGCTTGAGACGCTCAAGATCGGAAGCCCAACGTGGATCGGGTTGATGTGCTTCAGTCGAACTACTAGAGCTAGAAGATGAACTTCCAGTGGATTTTTTATTGTTGTTACGTTTTTTGCGTTTGGCGGCAGCCTTAACTGGTGCGGCAACTGCGGTAGATGAAGATTCAGCCTCTGATTTTACAGAGTCATTAGATCCTTCCTCGTCAGAGCCGTCTTCTCCCTTACCTTTAGTGCGAGGAAGAGCTTTTTCCAGTTTTAACACAGCACCGTTGAAGTCATAACCATTAAATTTTTCAATGACTGTATCGGCAACTTCATCAGATCCGACGGTCACAAATCCAAAACCACGGCATTTGCCAGTTTTGCGATCAGTTATAACTTTCAAAGATACTGAATCACCTGATTCATTGAAAATTTTTTCTAGAGCTTGGCGATCTAATTCTGCTGGCAGGTTGCCAACATAAAGGCGGATGGACATGATAATAGAAAACCTCTACGCTATGAAATCTTCAGCAGGTGACTAGAGCAGCCGCTACAAAAAACTTGTTTAAAAAACTTGTTTGCTACTTGCTAGCTTAAATTGGAGCTATTGATTACGTGCTACCTGCGATCAATTTAATTTAATGTTTAAAGTGGCACTCTTGCGCCATGTAACAACATAACATACAAAATGCTCATCTTCCAAACGAAATGTAATGAAAGTATCAAAACTTGATCACTTTACATTAATTTTATAGCTACCTTATTCCTAGATATCAGCCTTGGCGATCGCAATCTAGATGAGAATAAATAGTGGTATATGTCTTACCCTATCTTGGTTTTAGCTATTTTAGGAAGAAGACAGAAGAATTTTTAAAGTCGTAGTTCTTTGCGTCCGTTTTGGACAATTTTGATCATGTCAATTAGTTGTGATTCAAGATTGCCTAACACACGATCGCTATATTCATCTGCCCCACGCTGCATGTCTTGGACTTCACTAGTCACACGCTGATGCAGGCTATCGAGATCCTTTTGGGCTTGGCGACGCATTTGGTTGACCTCGTTGAGGGTTTGCGATCGCATTTGCTCACATTCTTCTTGGATCTCGCGGCGGATTTGATTTGCCTCTTGTTCAGCTTGGCGGATAATCAATGATTCTTCGAGGAGTTGACTAGCGCGTAACTCGGCAGACTTGATTAAATCTTCTGCATATTGTTGTGCTTCAGCGATTAAATCTTGCTTGTAAAGGAGGATCTCTTCTGCCTTAGCGATCGATTCGGGCACTGATAACCTGACGCGATCGATTTGCTGACACAACTTTTCTTCGTCGATCACCGTATGACCCATCACACGGGGACCGCTTTCTAGCACCATTTCTTCAAGATGGTCTAACTCTTTGTGCAAGCTCATATAGTAATCAGCTCTCTGTACAGGTGCAATCGAGCCGTTGTAATTACCATTATTAGATTTGGTACTAGCAGTTGAATTTTCTGTCAGCATCGGATTTAGTTAAGGGAAAGTTCAATGCTTCGATATTCTAAGGATATAAGTCAAGCTAGCGTGGTTCGCTAGTAGACAAACCTAGAAAGTTTAATGAACATTGTAAATGAATTTTTGAGAAAGCCGCCACTGAATGCAGTTTTTTTGATGAGATGAGCCTTGCCCATCTCATCAAACCCAGTCTAGGCAGGGATTTGTGACAATACAGTGCGAGCTGCGGTGAGAGTTGCCTCAATATCAGCATCAGTATGGGCAAGGGAGGTAAAACCAGCCTCAAACTGTGATGGAGCAAGGTAAACACCATGCTCTAGCATGGCGCGATGGAATTTGGCAAACTTGGCAGTATCGCTAGTTTTGGCATCTTCGTAGCTATATACCTTTTGATTGGTAAAGAACATACAGAACATCGCACCAACAATGTTACCCGTAGCAGCATGTCCAGTTTCATGGGCGATCGCTAACATGCCATCAGCTAGCTTTTTAGTGATCTGCTCTAGATATTCATAGGAACCAGCACGCTTGAGGATTTCCATCGTCTTGATGCCTGCGGTCATCGCCAAAGGATTTCCCGACAATGTACCTGCCTGATACATGGGACCCGCAGGCGCAACGAGGGACATAATCTCTTTGCGACCACCATATGCGCCTACAGGTAAACCGCCGCCGATGACTTTGCCCATTGTGGTCAAGTCGGGTGTAATGCCAAAACGAGCCTGTGCACCGCCATAGGAAAGACGGAAGCCTGTCATTACTTCATCAAATACTAACAATGCGCCATTGGCATGACAGAGATCCTTTAAGCCTTGCAGGAATCCGTCCTTAGGTACTATACAGCCAGCATTACCGACTACTGGCTCGATGATCACACCAGAAATTTGATCGGGATTTTCGACGAATAACTGTTTGACCGCTTCAAGGTCATTGTAGGGAGCTGTAAGAGTATTGGCGGTTGTGGATTTAGGAACCCCAGGGGAATCAGGTAAACCGAGGGTTGCGACACCCGAACCTGCCTTGACAAGAAACATATCAGCGTGACCGTGATAGCAACCTTCAAACTTGATGATTTTGTCGCGACCTGTAAAGGCTCTCATCAAGCGCAAGACGGACATACAGGCTTCAGTACCAGAGTTCACAAAGCGTACCATTTCCACACTAGGTACGGCTTCGATCACCATTTCGGCGAGGATATTTTCGAGGACGCAGGGCGCACCAAAGCTTGTGCCTTTTTCTAATGCTTTATGTAGTGCTTCGATGACTTCGGGGTGTGAATGCCCAACGATCGCAGGTCCCCATGAGCCAACATAGTCAATATACTTATTGCCGTCGATGTCCCATGCATATGCACCATTGACGCGATCGAAGACGATGGGTTCACCACCAACGGATTTAAAGGCTCGGACGGGGGAACTCACACCACCAGGCATTAGTTCTTTAGCTTTGGCAAAAATTTCTTGAGATGCCGTTGTTTTAAAAGTAGATAAATTCGCAGTCATTTTTTAACGAAGATTTTTTTTAGATTTTGTAACTCTTTCTCAACTCAATTTAACTTAGCAACGATGCAAGCGTCACGCAAATAGCATAAAAGTTGCAACTGTTTTTAGTTTTGCCTTGAATTTTGCTCTGAGTTTTGCTGGAGATTGTCCAAGGCGATCGATCCCATAGCTCTAAAGGCGCTAAAAAATCTTTTGTATACTTTTTGCAAACAAAATGTGGTGGATAAGTATTAATACCGAACATTTTTATAAAAAAATAATGATTTATAGCTGATTAAAAGTACTTTTATCGCAATAATACTTAAAATTTTTGTATTTCTGAAAAACCATTCGACGTTTCGTATATGATGCAAATAGATAGGGGTGAATCGTGTTAACGAGATTTATAAAGTTCATATTCTTCATAAACCTGCAAAGGTAGTCGTTAGCATATAAGCAAGCACCTATCCCAGCTTAAAATAATTAAAAATTGTTCGATCCAATGAGAATTCTCCTTGTAGAAGATGATGCCAACTTAGCTGACACTTTAGCCGAAGTGTTAACAGGTCAGCATTGTGTTGTAGATATTGCTAGAGATGGGGAAGAAGGCTGGGAGAAATCTCAAGCTGATGATTACAACCTCATTTTGCTAGATGTCATGTTGCCCAAGTTAGATGGCATTAACCTATGTCGTCGTCTGCGTGCCCATGGCAACAATATCCCGATTTTGATGGTCACAGCTCTTGATATGAGTTCTGACAAGGTTCAGGGTCTAGACGCTGGTGCTGACGATTATCTCGTCAAACCCATCGATCCACCTGAGTTAATGGCTCGTATCCGTGCGTTGTCACGTCGTGCTCAGGTTGCAGAACCCACTGTTTTACGTTGGGGGGAATTGCAGCTTGATCCAGGAATGCATGAGGTTTCCTATACAGGTCAATCTGTGCATTTAACACCTAAGGAGTACAACATCCTAGAGTTGTTGCTACATCATGGTCGTCAAGTATTGAAACGGATCACAATTGTCGAGCATGTCTGGTCGCTGACTGATCCACCTAGAGAAGATACGATCAATGCCACGATTAAGAGTCTGCGGAACAAGTTGAAGGGTGCAGGTGCTCCCCACAACTTGATCGAGACAATTCATGGTGTTGGCTATCGCTTAAGTCAACTTTCATAAAAAAGGGAGTGCAATGCACTCCCTTTTTTTATGCAATACCAAATTCTTGTCAGGCTAATTTGATACGAAAAGCAAGCTTTTTGTATCAAATTAGGTGCAATTAAATATAAAACCCCAACCGTAGAGCACGCGCAGCGTGCTCTACGGTTGGGGTTTCAATTATGCCTAGCTACTTATCAAATTAAGTCAAATTCTTGTAAGGCGGGTAAAAAATTACTGTTTTCGTGATCGGATGTGCTGAGCTTAATCAGGGCAAATCTTTGTAGGGGGGTGAGATTTTGCCACTGCGATAGGTCGATCGCTACTTTTAATTCCTCTGCGTGTTGCAAAACGCTGATCGGGATAAATTCACTTTGCAACCATGCAGGATTTTCCTCAATGGGTAAATCGCTAGGATATATCTGGAACTGTTGACAAACCAGCGATCGCAAATTGTCACGATAGTTTTGAATTTCTTCGACAGTAGTACAGGGCAGGTCAATTAATTTCTGGCGATCGCCTGTTGAAAAACTGAGCCAATGCTGAAGTTTTAGTTTGATGCCACAGGTATCAAGTTTGTAGCGTACTTGCATCGGGATACATCTCAAGGAGGCTACAAAATCTGCTTCAAACTGAAAAAATTGGAGCATAGGTTAATGATGAGATAGTTTGTTGAGTTCTAATTGTTTCTCCATATTCTCGCAAGTCTTGGGCAATAATTCCTAAATGTAGAAGCGTACCCCTTCGGGGTACGCTTCTACATTTAGATCACTTGTCAGCATGTACCCCCAACAGCAACGCCTTGGGATCACCTTGAGCCTTGTAGGTGGCATACAGTAAATAGGGGCATCCGAACATAAATCCCAAAGATGTAAACATCAAACCGAATAGAAATCCTTTAGCGGTAAATCCCTCACGCCATATCACCCAAATCAAGAACAGGCACAGAGCAATTAAAAGATCTGTATTGAACTGCGATCGCCAGTCAAGCTTTAGGAGATCACCAAAATAGACGGCAGGGAAGTTGATTCCCATGGTGACGATGACATAAATTGATACGGCATAAATAAGCAATGTAGAAACAGATAGAAAGCTTCGTAGTAATGTCATGTTATTGCTCCTGCAAGACAGATAGAAGAATGACTTCAAGTGCTGATTGCCAGTATCATGTCAAAGGGAGATAATCAAAGCAATTACCTCACAGGTAATCAAACTCATTTTTTGAGGAGCCTTACCATGCAGCAAGGGCATCTTAAGCAGAAGCCAACAACCTTTGGCGCGATCCTTAAACAATGGCGCGATCGCCGTAGCTTCAGTCAGCTAGAACTAGCCCTAACCAGTCAAGTTTCCCAACGTCACATCAGTTTTTTGGAATCGGGACGTGCGAAACCTAGTCAGGAAATGATTTTGCAATTGGCAACTGTTTTAGAAATTCCTTTTAGACATCAAAATTTAATGCTGAGTGCGGCGGGATTTGCCCCTATTCATACCGAAACCGATCTGTCAGCTCCTGAAATGGCATCGGTTTGTAAGGCGATCAATTGTATGCTGAGTCAGCAAGAACCCTATCCAGCGATCGTAATCGATCGCTACTGGAACTTACTCTTAGCGAATCAAGGGGCTAACCGATTCCTGAATATACTCATCGCTCCTGAGAAGTTGCAAACTTTGTTTTGTGTGAATGGAAAAATCAATTTGATGCGTTTTGCGTTCGATCCGCAGGGGCTACGTCCGTTTATTGTGAATTGGGAGGAGTTGGCTGGACATTTACTGCAAAGAGTGTATCGTGAGGCGAATTCATCGATTGAGAGTGAACAATCGACTCTGTTATTTGATGAGCTAATGCATTATCCTGATGCAGCCGAACTTTGGAAAACTTCAACTAAATCGCCACAAAATGATTTGATTTTGACAACTCACTTCAAGCGAAATAATTTAGATCTGCGGTTCTTCTCAACGATCGCAACGCTCGGCACTCCCTATGACATCACGCTTCAGGAGATAAGAATTGAGTGTCTATTCCCCGCAGATGAGGAGACTGAACGCAACTGGAGTCTTGTTTAAATTGATCTCCAAATTCGATCTTGATTGCGATCGCTGTTGTTGTTGGTTGGGTACGATCGCAAAAGATAAAGTTTAGCAATGTACTGTAAAAGAGATATAATTTAGCTCTATGCAAAGGCAAACGATTAGTACAATCCTGAGAAATGCTTCTGTTTTTGACATCAAGAACTGGAGAGAAGTGTCATTGAGTAATCAATCAAGTAATCAGAATTTACCTGACTCAGAGAGTGTTCGTCGCTTATTTGAGATGATTAAGTTACAGAAGATAGGTGATTATCTTTTGGTGGGTGGTATTGCGATGCTTAATTATATTGAGGGACGCAATACGGAAGATATCGATCTAGTATTTGATGAGGGGCAAATTTCTAGGGTAGATGGACTGGAAGTAATCAGTAAAGATCAAGATTTTTGTCGCGCTCAATTTGAGAACATTCAGATTGATTTGTTATTGACTAACAACAAGGTATTTAAGTATGTGTTGAAACATTGTAGTTCTAGAACTTCCTATGCTGATGCTACGGATATTGCGATCGCTTCTCCTATGGGCTTAATTATCCTCAAACTCTATGCCCTGCCTTCTTTATATCGTCAAGGACAGTTCGATCGCGCAACTTTGTATGAGTCAGATATTACCCAATTGCTTAGAAAATATCCCGTTACTATTACGGAAGTGTTAAAACCGCTCAAGCCTCCAGTTCTGTTAGGTTCTGATTTAGAAGAAGTGAAGAATATTTTTCTAGATATTCAATCTCGGATTAACAAAGAACGCGATCGCTTTTCTAAATTTCAGTAGTTGCTGTCCAGTATAATTCCCCACTAATAAATTGCGGTTATAAATTTTGCTAAATCACATCAAAAAGCCTTGTAATAACAGAAGGATTATCGCGATCGCAATGTTCGCTGTCGTATTTTATTTCGCTCCAGTAGTAAAGGCAAATACGGCTCTGAGTGAATTTTGGTTTAGAGTGGGATAGTTCTCAAATATTTGTTGTTCTGTCCAACCTGCGGACAATAAGCCCAAAATAAATTCGACGGAAAGCCTTGTGCCTTTGATGACTGGCTTGCCAACTAAAATATCTGGATCGGAGTGAATATAAGTTTCCCAGTTCATGTAATTGCTCCCTAAGTGCTAAATTGTTTGCGATTTGCTTTGATCCAGTTTTGGCTTAGTTCTGTGTTGGGATCGATCGCTCGCTTGACAAGGTTAATTTTAGAGTCTGGAAAGGTTTTTGGTGTCATGTTTTTGGGCAGCTAAACACCTGAATTTATTATACTTCAGCTAAATAGCGATAAATATCATCATCCATTTTTTCCTTTTTCCTTTTTAATTTTTCCTTGATAAGATCGCCTGTTGATAGTTTTGCCGCGCTTCTCCATATTCTCGCAATCCATCAAATTTTAAGTTGATTCTAACTTTGCTTAACTTCTTCAAGAGTTATGCCTAAAACCTGAGAAATCTCTTCTATCAGTCTCTCATCCTTTGTGGTTTGATAGAGACGAGCAAAATTAGGTAGAACATAGGTTTGAATACCGTATTCATCCTTAAATTCATGCCGAATACGCAAAGCTTGTAAGAAATTGTTTTTTGCTTCTGGAAACTCTTCTAAATCTTCCGCAACGCGACCTAAACCTTCATAGGTACTGGCTTGGGAGTAGCGATCGCCAAATTCGATTTTGATCGCAAGAGCCTGTTGATAGTTTTGCCGCGCTTCTTCATATTCTCCCAAGTCTTGGGCTATCATTCCCAACTGGTGGTATGTACTGGCTTGGGAGTAGCGATCGTCAAATTCAATAAAGATCGCGAGAGCCTGTTGATAGTTTTGTTGCGCTTCTCCATATTCTCGCAATTCTTGGGCAACTATTCCTAGCTGGTGGTAGGCAGTTGCTTGTTTGTAGCGATCGTTAAATTCATCAAAGATTGAAATGGCTTGTTTGTAATTTAGTTTGGCTTCTTCATATTCTCTCAAGTTTAAGGCAACCGCGCCTAAATTCCCGTATGTGCCAGCTTGGGAGTAGCGATCTCCAAATTCGATTTTGATCGCCAAAGCCTGTTGATAGTTTTGCCACGCTTCTCCATATTCTCGCAAGTCTTGGGCTAATTTTCCCAACTGGTGGTATGTGCCAGCTTGGGAGTAGCGATCTCCAAATTCGATTTTGATCGCCAAAGCCTGTTGATAGTTTTGCCGCGCTTCTCCATATTCTCGCAATTCTTGGGCTACTCTTCCCAACTGATGGTATGTGTTGGCAAGTGCGAGTCCTCTTTCACGATTATCAAAATCTTTCAATCTTTTATACAGACTTAAAACTACTTGATAGGATTCTTTTGCTTGTCCATATTCTTGTAATTCCACGTAGCAGTAAGACAATCTTTCTCTTGCCATTACAAATTCAATACCTATTTCGCCTTTGCGAATTTCTAGCGGATAGGCTTCTTGTTCTTGAACTACAAATTTTGATAGTTTAAGGCGGCTTTGGATGTCATTAATAACTTTGAAGTATTCAGCCAAACAGAAGAAAATATTAATACTTTCTTGATTAGCCAAACAAGTTTGTAGCGCATTGTAGAGATTTTCGTATTCCAATCGACAGAAAAAGATCCCCATCTGGCGTTTTTGTGGATCTTTTGATTCCATTAACTGACTGTAGGATTCTGCCAAACCTTGATAGTGAATCTTAAAACCCTCTTGCAGCGCCTTGCAGGTCGCTTCATCTAAACTCGCTAACTTAGTTTTCAGGAAATAGGGGAAAATCGGTTGAATCGTCAGCAGTCGATTTGACCCATCCATTCCTTCCAATAAGCCCCAATTAATCGCCTCCTGAATCGCCGCGTCAAAATTCGCAAAATCGTAATCCTGAAATGGTTCTAGCTTTTGTAATTGCTTCGCATAATTCGGTAAATCACTACGATCGATAAAACTGCTAAACGGAGCCAGACAAATCAATAATCTTTGAGCATCGGGCGACAAATTACTGTGGGAATATTCCACACACTTCAAAATACTCTTGGTTTTGTCCTCACTCCCACTATCCAAATCAAAATCCGCCGCCTGCAACGCATCCAAAACCTGCGAAGGCGATTGACTTTTCAGATTTGGCAACACCACCTCCAGCGCCAACGGATACCCCGCCAACACCTTCATTAACCTTGTAAACTCTGGATCGGCTTCGATCGCCTTCACCCTCTGCGGTACATGACGCGCCAAAATCCTTTGCGCCAACAGCGTCCGCGCCTCTTGGTCTAGCCCCCGCAACCCATACACATTTTGCTGAAAAGTCGCCGCCTTTAACCAATCCTCACCACAGCGCGACCCAAAAATCACCCGCGTCTTGCCCCCCGCTAACTTCTTCAGGAAATCGCGTAACTTCACCTGTTCCGCTTGCGGCAAAGTATTCGGAATCGCCAAAGGTTCCCCCGTCACCGACTCCAAATTATCCAAGATCAACACATGACCCGCACCCCGCAACAGCGCCACCAACTTCGGCACTTGCGCCGCCTGACTCATCGCCTGAAACCTGCCCATCTCAAAGCGGTCATACAGCCTCTGTCCCAACTCAAACAAAATCTGCTCAAGCGTCCAAGCCCTCTCATCGTAACCAAAATAGAAAATCTGCTCCCCTTTCTCACCATCCGCAAAATGCGTCTTCTCCCACCATTCCCGCAAAAAATTTAACAGCGTCGTCTTACCAGTACCGCCCATCCCCTGCAACAGCAGCATATTGTGCCGCGCCAACGCTTTCTCAATCCTGAGAATATCCAAATCCCGCCCCACAAAATCATACTCAGGCAGCACAAACTCAAACGCCCGACCCAACGACTCAAAATAAGCCTCCTCTTCTCGCGCCGTAAACTCCCGCAAATTCAAATTCACCTGCTGCGTGCCATACACCACAGGCAACAACCAATCTTCTAACGGAATCACATAGTCATAATAAGCTTGCCGTTCCTTTTGGTTAAACAACTCGCGCCGCCCCAACCGCACCGCATCTTCCAATAGCTTCCGATTGAAAATCTGCTCATACACCGCCTTCATCATCACTGTCGCCGCCGTCACCGTGACGCTATAGCCCATCGCCACCACCATCTGCATACCCGCCGTCATCAACCGACTACCAAGACTCGTCTCGCGATAGTCCGCCCCCTGATCCGCCGCCGCCTCAGATCCCAACTGTTTCCCCGACTGACAAGCATTCAGCATACAGACAGGAATCCGCTTCCCCGTCAGCAACGCCGCCAACTCCGTCGCCTCCACCAAATCCTCTTCCCCATCCACATCACTCTCCAACACCACAAACGCCTTTACCCCCTGATAGGGCGCAAGCGGATTTCTGCCATAACGTGGCTTAAAGGTCAAATTCCCACCCAGCATCACCCGCTCACAGGTTGTGTATGGCAGCAAAGCCCCATGACAATCAAAATGAATCATGTGATAATGCCCCGCCCCCTTCTCCTCCAAATGATTCGACAGAGCCTCAAAGGTCGCAGGACGCAGCAAATCGATCTTTACTGGCAACTGACTATTGGCGATCGCCTCAATCAAAGGACGCGACACCACCCGATAAGCCACATCCTCCTTAAAAGGTCGCGCTGTCACCATCAACAAATTCAAAGTCGGCGAAGGATTCACCCCAGCCATCACAGGCGTTGGCAGCGTACTTTTCCTTACCATCACACAGTCCACCGCCAAAGGTCGCGGCAAATCGCGATCGCGCAACGCCTCCCAATGCAAAGCCTGAAACTCTGGATTACTCCCCTCAATCTCAAACCGCAACGACCCCAAATCATCTCGCAATCGTGAATAGTCCGCAAAAGCACGGCGATCGCTAAACACTTGGTCAAACAAACTCTCCCCATAGTCCCTAATGCTAGCCGCCACCTGCTCAGCCCTAGTCGTATCCAACATCGGATATTGCAACCACTGCTCGAAATACCACTCCCACTTCGCCTCATCCGATGCCGATATTAAGGGAGTATTAATCGCGATCGCATAATTCCGCCCCTCAATACTCAGAGTCGCCGCAAAGCCCGAATCCGTCTGTTGTCCTTCACGAATGGTAATGACAGGCATCGCACAAATCCCACTATAAAAAATAGTTATTCAAGCCTAGTGCTAATAATAATTCAGTCGCAGGCAAATCGACTTGACGCTAAAGCATCCGATCTAATGTGTTCTCAACCTTCCTGACTGCTCTTTCAACTTTTTGGAGTTCTTTCGTTAGAGCGTCTATATCTGATGGATCAAACAATGCTTTATCTGCCAAAGCTATACTTGCCTTAACTAAACTAAATACTGGACTGTTAATGGCTGGTTGTCCATCCCCACCCTTTAGCTTTTTTGACAATGATTTAAGCTGTTCAATCTCATTAGTCCAAATATTTTCTTGTTCTACTTCTACAAAAGCCTTGCTCTCGATCTTTACCCTTGTTTTTTCTAAGGTCGTAATAATTTTATTATTTTGTTTTGCCTGCATATAAGTTTCTGACAAAGATCGCTTAATACCGCCACCAAAAGAAACTTGATAAACCTGCATTAGTCCATCGTAAACAATTCTCCCTTGAAATGGCAGAAGTATCGTTTTTACATATATTGGCAAGTAATTGCTGGGGAATAAATGATCAAATGCATCATGCAACCCTAGAACACCATAGACATTATTATCACCAACAAATATCGCATGATTTTTCAGATATCGCTCTATATAGAAATCACCCTTTATAAAGTTTTTCCATTGTTTTATTATGGATAGATGATTGTCATTAAGTCTATCTGGATTACTAGCAATATATTTATCTATTAGTTCTGGCTGCTCATAGATCTTTTCTCTTACAACTTGTTTATCTTTTTGCGGTAATGCAGCATACTCTTTGCGGTTTTTTATCTTTGTAAGAATCTTTAATTCTGTATTGATAAAAAACTGTAATGACCACATTAAATCGAAGAATAACTCAGCCTTTTCCGTTATTAACTTCATCAGATTTTGTCTCTCAAGATGCAAGGTGCTTGTAGTTGTTATATTATAAATGCTACAGAATCGCTAAACCGAAAAATTTCTCAACACCCATCCTACTATCGAATCCATTGATGGAAGTGAATTAAATTATCTCGATATCCGTCACATTAACTGATAATTTCATTGTACCAAGCCGTACTGAAAACTCACCAGAGCTATTGGGAGCGGTGAGAACTTGAGCGATTTTGCCAAATTTGGGAATCCGAACGCGATCACCTACTTTCACCTTTACCTCGATTTTCTCTTCATGGATTACGGGCATATGACGCTTCGTTAATTCCTCAATTCTCTGCTCAGTGCGTTGCACATCCGCAGCGACTTGTTCGCCTAGTTGTTCTCCTTTTTGCAATTTGCGAATCACTCGACCGACTTCCTTTTGAGCTTGCGCGATCGCAGCTTGGACTTCCTTCTCTTGACGCTCACGTAATTCCTTTTCCTGCGATCGCATTTTTTCCGCACGATCCAGAATTTCTCGATGCAAGCGTTCAGTTTCCGCTAATAAATGCGCGGCTGCCTGTGTTTTTTGCGTTTGTTCGCGACGCTGTGCTTCGAGTTCGGCGATCACTTCATTCATTTCTGCCGAACCAATGCCCACACGCACTTGAGCGGCTTCGAGAATATCCTGTGGCAAACCTAAGCGCCCTGCGATCGCCAAAGCATTCGAGCGTCCGGGAATCCCCCATAGCAAATGATAGGTCGGTGCAAGGGAGGCATCATCAAATTCCACAGAAGCATTCTCAAATTTGGGATTTTGATATTTCAGGGCTTTGAGTTCGCCAAAGTGAGTAGTGGCAATACTGAGGCGCGTATGTTCTCCCAGATATTCCAATAGTGCTGTAGCGATCGCACTGCCTTCGGAGGGGTCAGTCCCTGCGCCAACTTCATCGAGTAGTACTAGGGATTGTGGGGAAATCGCATCAAGAATGCGACCGATGCGGCGAATGTGTCCCGAAAAGGTCGAGAGATTTTGTTGGAGTGATTGCTCATCACCAATATCCGCAAGGACAAGATCAAACCAAGGCAATTCCACAGGTTCCTTCGCAGGAATATACATGCCTGCCTTTGCCATTAATGCGGCTAAGCCAAAGGTTTTTAAAGTTGCCGTTTTACCACCTGTATTTGGTCCCGTAATTACAACTACGGAAATCTGTGGGGATACCAATACATCCACAGGTACAACTTCGCGTCCCTCTTCGTTGCGTTGTTGCCAAACTAATAGAGGATGTCGTAGCTGACGGAGCACGATCGCTTCATGATCAGTAAAGTGGGGTGGATTTGCGCCTAACCAATAGGCATACCTTGCCCTTGCTACTGCCAAATCAATCTTGGTGACGATAATCAGTAATTTCTGCAAATCCTCAGCGATCGCCGTTACCTTGGCACTCAAATTCTCCAAAATAATTTCGATTTGGGCCTGCTCCATTTTCAGGAGTTGCCGCAAGCGATTATTAGACTGCACGATCGAATTCGGCTCGACAAATAATGTCATACCTGTGCTGGAAGTATCATGAATTACCCCCGGAATGCGATCGCGTTGGGGCGATTTGACCGAAAGCACATAACGATCGTTGCGTTGGGTAATGATCTGCTCCTGCAAAGAGCTAGCATTGCGCTGCATGATATTTTGCAACTTGGTCAAAATTTGATCGCGCACGGAGGTTAACTCATCACGGATTTCCCCCAAACGTACCGAAGCCCGATCTAAAACATTGCCCCCTTCATCGATGCAGCGATAAATTTCCTGCTCCACATCAGGATAAGTCCGCAATTCGCTAGCTAAAATCTGCAAATTTGGACAGTAATCCGCATTGTCTAACTGTCGGCGCAAATTTCGCGCCCCTGCCAAAGTCGTGGCGATCGCCCATAGCTCACCTGCGGACAAAATCCCCTGTTTCTCCGCCCGTAATACCGCCTCAGTAATATTCTGAATCCCATCTAAAGACACCCCAGCATTGCGTTCCTCAAGGGAATATGCCTCTTTAGTTTGAGTCAATAGCTCTAATGTCTGATCATAGCGATCGGGTATCGGCAAATGTACCGCCGCGATCGCCCCCAGCTTCGTCGTTGTAAATGTTGATAAATGCTGACATAGCCGATTCCACTCCAACAGTTCTAACGTCTCAGCCTGCATGACACCTCAAAATAGTCTTTTCTTCATCAAAGGGAGTCAGCAAAGCTGACTCCCTTTG